>CAYIRZ010000089.1:0-9740 GCA_964365845.1 uncultured Streptomycetaceae bacterium | reverse complement strand
ATTTCAGATCAACCTATTATTGCGTTTCGGTCGTTCAACGTCCGGACAGCAGTGGAGGGGAGTAACTACCTACAGCGCAAACAATAAACTCCCCTCCTCGTCGAGGAGGGGTGGCGCGCAGCGCCGGGGTGGTTAAAAAACACCGCGCGCAACATGTCACTCGGCAAGGGATTGCCGACGCTCAATGGCGGCATGCCCCCGGGACTCGTTAGCGGAACGCCCGTTTGCGGGAACGGGGGCCAGGCGCGCTACCCGCAGGCGGCCGACTTCGCCGGTAACGGGTCCGCGCGCCATGCCGCCCTACCTGTTCTCTCAGCTTCCCCCTCCGCCTTTCCCGCCCTCCCGCTTACCGCTCACCGCTCACCGCTCTTCAACCACTCACTCGTAATACAATCAGGGTTCCGCTCCCAAACCAGCCGTCATCCCGAACTCTGATCCCGAAAAATCATGCCATGACGAAACCCGAACCGCCGGTGTGCGCCGGCCCTGATCCCGACACCCGCAAACCCGCTTTCGCGCTGCCGCCGGGCGCAACCGACTGCCACGCGCATGTGTTCGGCCGGCGCGACCAGTATGGCTACGCCGCCGACCGGCTTTACACGCCGCCGCCCGTGTTCCTCAAGGACTACCTCGAGATGCTCGATGCGCTGGGCGTCGCGCGCGCGGTGATCGTGCAGTCCGGGGTGCACGGCACCAACAACGACGTGGTGGTCGACGCCATCGCGCAATCGAACGGCCGCCTGAAGGCGGTCGCGCTGATCGACGAGCACATCACCGACGCCGAACTCGCGCGCCTCGCCGCCGCCGGCGTGCGCGGTTTCCGCGCGAACCTCGTCGCCAGGACCGGCGTGCAGTTCGACGGCGCGCGCAAACTCGCGCAGCGTGTCGCGCCCCTCGGCTGGCACGTGCAGTTTCTGCTCGACATCGAAAATTTTCCGGACCTGGATCGCGTGCTCGCCGGCTTTCCGGTCGAAGTCATGATCGATCACATGGGCCGCCCGGACCCGCGCGGCGGCACCGCCGCACCGGGCTTTCAGGCGCTGATCCGTTTTCTCGGGAGCGGGCGCGGCTGGGCCAAGCTCTCCGCGCCCTATCGCACGTCGGCGCAGCCGTTTCCGTACGCCGACATCACGCCGTTCGCGCACGCGCTGGTCGCCGCCGCGCCCGGCCGCCTGGTATGGGGCAGCGACTGGCCGCACGTCATGCTCGACCCGCCTGTGCCCAACACCGGCGACCTGTGCAGCCTGCTCGCCGTGTGGGCGCCCGACGCGGCCACGCGCAACAAAATTCTCGTCGACAATCCTGCGCGGCTCTACGGCTTCAAGTAACGAATTAAAAGAGGCCAAGCTGGCCCCTCTCCACTATGATTTTTCCAACGCACGCTTTAACGTCGCCAGCGGCAGGAACAGTCTGAGCGGATCATCGACAAGCGGGAGGAATCCGTAGCGAAGATAATACGCTTGAGCCTGCGAATCCTTGGCATCGACGAAGAAACCAACGATGCCGGCGTTGTCCGCGACTGACCGCACGCGATCCATCGCGTGCAGCATCATGAGAGCGCCGAGGCCCTGGCGCTGCCGTGATCGGCTGACGGCCAGCCGTGCAAGCTTCACTCCGTAGACGCGATGAGCGTACTTCCTTGCGAATTTCGGCGGGAGCGCGGAGGGTACGATCTCGCACAGGGCCAGCGTCATGAAGCCCAGCACCGTGCCCGGCTCGGCGTCGTCCACGAGGACAAAGGTGCGCGCCACGCTCTTATCGGCGTGCTGCCGCGCGATGAGTCTAAGGTAGTCGTCGAGGTCCGGCTGGCCGCAATCGAACGATTCCCGATCGTGTTGCGAGCCGAGCGGTTCAATCTTGAGCATGCAGCCTGGAACGGCGGTATGCTCTGGCGGCCGTGCGCAAGGCCGCGTTCGGGGCTGGGGGGCGCTCAAGCGCGGCGAAGAATCGCTCGCCGTCCACTGCAGTCAACACAATGGTCTGCTCGCGTGAAAGCAGTGCTTGCGCCTCCTTGACAGCGGCCTGGACAACGAACTGGTTAAGCGTCGCGCCCGACAGCGCCGCCGCCTTCTCCAGCAGTTTCCGCGACTCGCGCGGGATTCTTGCGCTCACTCTTTCCTTGTCCGTGGTCAGCATTGGAATTCACCTGTATGTTTCGACGACGCAATTATACGCTCGGCGCCACTTTGGCGCCAGTCAAACCGGAACTGTGGTGAGGAGGGCAATCGCGTCAACGCGGAGAGAAACCAGGCATTTGTGCGTGGCGGTCTCTTTGTCGCACTGCCGCGGGTTCCGGGAAGTCTTCTTAAAAAAGCCTCGGAGCAGCCCGGGTGCGGGAAAGCGCTTGCCTCACTCTGGCGGTTGGAATAGATTGCCCGGTAACTGACCGATAATCCCGCTCAAGACCCGCTCGGATTGCGGTCGTCACCCGGGGAGGTGGAAGCAAGCATGTACATAAGGCCCATGATGCGCATTGCAGGATCTCTTCCGCACCTGCTCCCGGTACCTCGGGTCAGCGAACCGGGATTGCAGCGGGATTGAATTTCCTATCCTTTTGCCCCTACCCCCATCCCAACCTTCCCCCGCAAGCAGGGGAAGGAGTTTTATGTTCTCCTCTGCGAGGAAAAAAACCCGCCGCTCGCCTCACCCCTCTCGCCTCTCGGTCTCTATTCCGCCTTCGCCCCCGACGCCTTCACGACCTTGGCCCACTTGGCGACGTCGGCCTTGAGGTAGGCCGCGAACTGCTCGGGCGTGCTGGTCTCCGGCTCCGAACCGACCGACACGTAGCGCTCGCGCATCTCCGGCGTGCGCACCGCGGCGACGATCGCGCTGTTGAGCTTCGCCACGATGTCCTTCGGCAGCCCGGCGGGACCGAGAAAGCCATACCACGTCGTCGATTCGTAGCCCGGCATGCCCGATTCGGCGACCGTCGGCACGTCCGGCAGCACGGCCGAGCGTTTCGCGCTCGTCACCGCGATCGCCACCACCCTGCCGGCGCGGATGTAGCCGAGCACCGGCGCGATGTTCACGAACACCATGTCGCACTGACCGGCAAGCACATCGACGATCGCCGGCCCCGCGCCCTTATACGGCACGTGCACCATGCGGGTGCCGGCCATCGTGTTGAGCAGCGCCGCGGCGAGATGCATGGTGTTGCCGACGCCGCCGGAGGCAAAGTTGAGCTTTCCCGGCTGTTTCTTCGCGAGCGCGATCAGTTCCTTGACCGATTTCACGGGCAGCGACGGGTGCACCACCAGCACGCTCGGCGTGAGCGCCACCAGGCTGATCGGCGTGAAATCCTTCAGCACGTCGAACGGCAGCTTGTCGTAAAGCGTCACGCTGATCGGCAGCGAGCTGTTGCCGAACAGCAGCGTGTAGCCATCGGCCGGTGCGCGCGCGACGATCTCGGCGGCGATGTTGCCGTTCGCGCCGGGCCGCGGATCGGCGACGATCTGCTGGCCGAGTTGTTCGCCGAGCCTGGGCGCAAGCGGCCGCAGCAGCGCATCCGCCGCGCCGCCCGGCGGAAACGGCATCACGGCGCGCACTGGCTTCACAGGATAGTTTTGCGCCACAACGGCCGGCACGGCAGCGAGCAGCGCGGCGCCCATTACGACAACAACGGAAAGATTTTGACGGATGAACATGACAACCTCCCTAGCTCGGACCTGCCCGGACGCCGGCCCCAGTCTCAGCCGTTCGCTCAGCGCTGCGGCAAACAGTAGGGCAGGCTTAGCACCTTGTCAATGACATCTCCCGCTCACCGCTTACCAGTCACGAATCACGAACAACGAGCCACGGCAGTTACGCAACTGGTCACTGGTCACCGCTCTTCCGCCCTCATCCTTTATCCCTCATCCCTGCTTTATGTCGTGCAGCCGAAGGTAGACGCGCCAGCCTGCCGCGATCACGCTGCCCGGCGCCCGTTGGACTGCTGCTTGATCAGGGATTCGGCGGGAATGCCCAGCTCGGTGTGTAACCGCTGGATCATGGCAAGCGTCAGCGGCCGCTTTCGATTCAGGACCTCATACACGCGATTAATCTGCCCGATCATCGGCACGAGGTCCTTGGGCGTCAGTCCTTGTTGCTCCATGCGAAACTTGATCGCTTCGACCGGATCGGGAAGATCGAACCGGTAATGCTTTTTCTCGTATGCCTCGACCAGCGTGACCAGCACGTCCAGACGCTCGCCCTCGGGCGTATCCGGGCGTGCCGACATCAGCGCCTCGATTTCCTTTAACGCGGCGCGGTAATCCGCCTTGATTCTGATCGGTTTGATTTCCATGTCGTTACTCCATCAGACGTTTTGAGCATCTATTCTGTCGTACTGCGCATGGGTGCCTATGAAACGCACATACACGACGCGGTACGGATAGTTGATCCAGACCACAATACGATATTTGTTGCCGGCGACGTTGAACACCACTCGCCCGTCGCGCAGGACGCTCGCGCTTCCGAATTCACGTTTGACGTCGGCCGGCGATCGCCAGTCCGCCTTGAGCACGTGGCGGTACCACGCCAGCGTCGGCTCCCGGGCATCGGCATAGGCCGCCTTGCCGGTCCAAAACTCCCGCAACGTGGACAGGGCAATAACGCGCATAACACAGCATAGTCCCATAATGGGACTAGCGCAAGTCCCACCTGCCAAGCGCTATCACCCATCATTCTTTTAATACACCCCTCAAGTACCCGTCAAGCGGGTATTAGAAAGAAGGGGCTAAAAATAGCCCGTTCTTTTCAACACCCCTTGAGGGGCACGAGCCACGGTAGTTACGCAACTGCTCACCGCTCACCTGTCACCTGTCACCGCTCTCCCGCCTCGCCAGCATCCGTGCCGGAATGACCCCCAGGAGCGCGACCATGCCCAGGCTCGTGAACGCGAGTCCCCAGGCCATGAGCTCGCCGCGGCCCCCGGCCAGGTCCAGGACCGCGCCGAATACCGCGGGCGAGATGAACCCGGTCCCGAAACCGAGCAGCGAGTACAGGGCCATGGTGGCCCCGCGGTGAGCTGGCTCGGCAGCATTCACCACGCCGGCAGTCATGGTGCCGGCATCGATACCGACGAAGTACATGTGCACGACTGCGAACACCAGCAACCCGATCCACGGCGAGCCGGCGAGGAAGCCGATGGCGCAGCTCATGATCGCGGACATCGTCGCGCCTATGGTCAGGATGCGTGCCCGGCCGAAGCGCAACGCGAACTCGTTGCCGCTCACGCTGGCGATCGGCCCGAGCAGAATAATGAGCGCAGCCGTCAGCGCCACGGAACCGGGCACGCTGTCGGCGCCGCCTCGCAGACCGACGGCAAACGTAAGAAAGGCCACCAGCCACGCGCGCGTCGCGTGCAGCTCCCAGGAATGCGCGGCCGTGGCGAACAGATACGGGCGCACGGCGGCATTGCGCAGCACGGGCCGGAAGTCGAGCAGCGCGCGGCGCGCCGCCGGTTGCGGTGTCGATGGCTTCAACGCAAACACGACGATCGCGCCGGCCAGCAGCGGCCCGACGCTGGCCACCAGGAAGGCGGGCCGCCAGCCAAAGGCGCCGGCAATCGCGCCGCACAGGATCAGCGAGGCGCTGGTTCCGGCGCCAAACGTCGCGCCGTAAATGGCTGCGCCGCGGCTCTGCCATGGCCCCTCCACGCGGTCGGTCAGCGCCTTCATGCCGGGAATGTAGGTTCCAGCGAGGCCGACGCCAATCAGCGCCTGGCACAACAACGCCGACCAGAATCCGCTCGCAAAAAAGGCAAAACCCAACGCACCGCTCGCGGCAACGATCGCAGCCACCGCGTACACCCGCCGCGCATCGACCCGGTCGGTCAGCGATCCGAGAAAAGGCACAGCCGCCATATAACCACCGAGCACGGTCCCGCTGATCAAGCCGGCCTGGGAATTGTTCAGCCCGAATTCGGGCGCCAGCACCGGCAGCAGCGCCGCAAAACCGGAAAACGCCGTCATGCTCAGCACTTCGGCACAGCAGATCGTTGCGATGATGCGTCCGGCGGGCGGATTCACGTGCAAATCACTTCTCGCATTTACCTAATATATCCGGGCGGCTTTCCAAACTACTCCGGGTCGGACGTATCGTCTGACCAGCGGCGGCGAGGCAGGCCGTAGATATCTTCCGTGGCGTCGCCGGACCCTCCGTCGTCGTCCTGGTCATCGAATTTCTCCATCTCATCAATCAGTGCTTGCAGACGGCGTTCCGCAGCTGGTTCGCGCCCGGTTTGCTTGCGAATTTTATTCGCAACAGACGTCGCGCCTTTGTAGTCCCGCTTGGTTTTGATCGGACGCGCGAGTGCTTTCGCCATTTTATTCGGACCTCCACCTGACATGATTTTTATCTCGTGCCGCTTACCGTGCCGGTTAATGTAAAGCAGTTTACTGGTTTTTCCGTTCGGTTGGCTGCGCGACAGGGTTTCTGCTTCCAATTTACTCAGGAACTTACTGGCTCCCCGCCTTCGCGGGGATGACGGCATCAGAAGTGCCTAGTGGTGGTTCGCCTCCTCTCTCCCGCTCTTCCGCTCACCGCTTACCGCTTACCAGTCACCGGTCACAGGTCACCGCTTCCCGCTCTCATGGCGCTTGCGATAATGAGACAATAGCGCCGTTGTGAACTGTCACGCGGGCAGGTAAATTCGGACGGGGGGGCAATCGAGCATGCGCATCGAGGTGATTTGCACCGGCGACGAGGTTCTCACGGGGAAGATCGTCAATACCAACTTCAGCTACATCAGCCAGAAGCTGGAGGACTTCGGGCTCTCGGTCCAATGGGAAACGACGGTGGGTGATGATCGCGAGAACCTGCTGCTCGCGTTCAGGCTTGCCGCGGAACGCGCCGACGCGGTCATCGTCAATGGCGGGCTCGGCCCCACGGTCGATGACCTGTCCCAGGAAATCGCGGCCCGCGCCGCCGGCGTCGACCTCGGCCTGAACGAAGAATGGCTGTCACGGATGCAGGAGTACTTCGCCAAGCGCAGCCGCGTGATGCCGCCCAACAATCGCAAGCAGGCCATGCTGCCCGCCGGCGCGGAAGTGATCGACAATCCGATCGGCACCGCGTGCGGCTTTGCGCTCGATATCGGCCGCGCCCGTTTCTTCTTCACGCCCGGGGTGCCGCGCGAGCTGCGCCGCATGCTGGAAGAGCAGCTCATTCCCCGGCTCCTCGCGAAGAGCGGCCTGCAGACGGCGATCTTTCTCAAGCGCTTCCATTCCTACGGCATAGGCGAATCGCACGCCGACACCTTGCTCGCGGGCGTCGAAGCGCTCGTCCCGGACGGCAGCGTGAAGCTCGGGTTCAGAGCGCATTACCCGCAACTCGAAACCAAGCTCACGGTACGCGGCAAGGACATGGCCGACATACAGAGAAAACTCGCGCCGGTCGAGCAGGAAGTGCGCCGGCGCCTGGGCAACTTCATCCTTGCCGAAGGCGATCAGACGCTCGAACGGGTCGTCCTCGAAGCGCTGACCAACCGTCAGGCGTCGTTGTCCCTGGTGGAGACGTTCACCGGCGGGCAGATCGCTGCGCGCCTCGCCCATCTTCCGGGCGCCGGGAAGGTCATTCGCCGCGGCATCGTGGTCCCTGACGTGGCCGAGGTATGCGCCACGGTCGGGCTCGACAGCGCCGCGGCGGCGGACGGGGCTATGACGGACGGGCTCACGCGCGAGACCGCCGAGGCCGTGGCGCGTGCCGCCCGGCAGCAGACCGGCGCGACGCATGCGCTGGCGGTCCTGGTCGATCTCGATGACGGCGCGGACCGCATCGATTTCGGCGGCACCATCTGCCTTGCGATCGCAAGCGAGCATGACATCGCCTCGCGGCGCAGTCGCATTGTCGGGGGCCGGGAGTGGGTGCGCCTCGGCGCGGTCGAGATGGGCCTGGATTGCCTGCGCCGCTATCTCCAGGCTTTGCCCGTGCACGAGCGTATCGACTTCGAAATCGATAAGCTTTAGAGGCTATAACATATTGTTTTTATTTACTATTTAAAAGGAGAGGTAGCGCGATAGCGCCGGGGTGGTCATCCCCTCCTTCCCAAGGAGGGGTGGCCGCAACGCGGACGGGGTGGTTAAACCCTTGCCCGCTTCACCACCCCCGCCCTTTCAGGGCGACCCCTCCTCAAAGAGGTGGGGAGCTTTCGAGAAACGTCGCGTATTCCGCGAGGCCGATGCGCGGCGGCTGGAAAGTGTTGATGACCACATCGGGATCGGCGTAACCCAGCGCCATGCCGCAGATCACGATCCAGTCTTCGCTGATACCAAGTTCGCGCCGCACGATGTCGGGATAATTCGCGATCGAGGCTTCGGGGCAGGTATGGAGACCCCTGGCGCGCGCCGCGATGGCCGGATACGAACGGCGACGCCTGAGCGCCGCCGGCGATCACGCCTGCTTGCCTTTGATGTCGGCCAGCACCTGCTTCGCCGTGCGGAAGCAGTCGACGCCGACCGGGATGCCGCAGTAGACCGCGATCTGGGTCAGCACCGAACGCAACTCGTCCTCGGTGAGCCCGTTGTTTAGCGCGCCGCGAAAATGGAGCTCGAACTCGTGCATCTTGCCTAGCGCCGCAATCATGCCAAGGTTGAGAATGCTGCGCTCGCGCCGCGTGAGCTTATCGTCGGTCCAGCACACGCCCCAGCAGTACTCGCTCACCAGCTCCTGAAAAGGCTGGTTGAAGCTGTCGGCGCTTTTCATCGCGCGATCGACGTACTCGTCGCCGAGCACCGCGCGGCGTGCGGCAAGCCCTGCTTCCATCAGTTTCCGGTCCATGGCGCCTCCTCTTGAAAAAATCGGATTAAAGCGTGGATTAAACAGCCAGTTGGGAAATTTTGCGCCAGATCAAAGACAAACGCCACTGGCGGCGTGATCATGTCCGGGGAACCGAAAGCGGTGCAATTCTTGCCATGGGTAAGCACGGCATGAATCACGCTTCCCGCTGTTCTCCCCGCGGAGGGACATGAACAGGTACCGGCCTCTCCTCGGGTCTCACCAGATGACGAAAGGAGAAATGTCATGACGACCGTCCGAAACGATCCCTGCGCCGCGGAAAGACAGGCTGTGAATGACGCAAAGCAGGCGCTTGCGGAAAACAAGGAATCTCAGAATCACAACCTCAAGACCGCGCTGGAAAAAGCCAACAAGATTTACAAGCTCACCAAGAACAAGCTCGACGATCCCGATTACAAGGAGATCCACGACGCCGCCCGCAACCTTTACAACGCCGCGAAAACGCAAAAAACGCTCAATGAAGTGGCGAAAGGGCAGCTTGACTTCAAAGCCAGCGTCATCAACGACGCAGAGATAGCAGGCGCCGCGTCATCCCTGTCAAGTCTCGTGTTCCAATACGTGGAGGCCGTGAACGAGCAACGCCAATTGGAACAGACGCTCAAGGACGCAGAAAAGGCCCTGAAAAAATGCGAGACCACTTCCGGCACCACCGGCGCGACCTCCGGCACCGTCGGGGGTTTGTGTTTCGCGCCGCGCACGGGGCACGGCCATGTAGACGAACCGTGCCACGTTCGGTTGGGGAAAGACGGCATCTGCCAACACCATGGGCCGCGAGACCAGGTTATGGTCGCGTAAATGTGGCAGTCCACAGGGTCGGTTTGAGGCAGCCCCGGTTTCGCGGACACCGCGCCGCGCCTCCCCCGATGGGATTACGCCTCCAATACACGAGGCCATCCCTCGTTAGTCGGCAATGCCCCCGGGACTCGTTAGCGGAACGCCCGTTTGCGGGAACGGGGGCCAGGCGC
>CAYIRZ010000088.1:0-9767 GCA_964365845.1 uncultured Streptomycetaceae bacterium | reverse complement strand
AAGCGCGACTTCTTCCTGGAAGGCATCAAGGCATCGCGCTTCAAGCCCCTGCCCTCGCGCGGCACCTTCTTCCAGAACCTGCGCTACGACGCGATCAGCGATGAAAAAGACACCGACCTTGCGATACGACTGACCAAAGAATACGGCGTCGCCGCCATCCCGGTGTCGGTGTTCTACCGCGAGCCGCCGCCGCATAAAGTACTGCGATTCTGCTTCGCCAAGTCCGAAGAAACGCTGGCGAAAGGCGCGGAAATCTTGTGCCGCATCTGACACTTATCCATGTGATGCTGCTATACTTTTAGGCACTATCGTGCCAGGCGACACACCGGCCGCGCAAGATTCCGTTATTACGCTGTGAGGCCCGGGCCGCTGCAATCCGCTAGCCGGGCTCTCGACCGCTGTGTTGGATAAGACGAAGGGTTCCCTTCAATCAAGACATGGAGCAGGCGCTTTGGACCTGAAGACATATGAATACGTGCACCAGTCGGGCTGGTCCAATGCTCTGGATCCGGCGATGGATTCGGAACAAACGCTGGTCATCGTTTTTGGTCCATCCAGCCTCGCCACTTCGCATCCGGCACTAAACGAGTTATTCCGGACTTATCCATCCGCCCGGTTCGTCGGCTGTTCGACAGCGGGCGAGATTTTTGGCTCGCGCATCCAGGATGACAGTTTGGCCGTCGCAATAATCCGCTTCGAGCATGCCACGCTACAACTGTCTTGCGCACCCATTACGGCTGAAGGCTCTTACGCGGCCGGCGAATCCATCTCCCGGCAGCTCTTATCGCCGGGACTCCGAACGGTTTTTGTTCTGTCGGACGGACTTCAGGTCAACGGCAGCGAATTGTTGCGTGGCATCGGTTCGGTATTGCCGCGAACGATAACGGTCTTCGGCGGCCTGGCAGCGGATGCCGACCGTTTCAGCCGGACCTGGATCATCAAGGATCGTGCTCTTCAATCCGGATGCGTAAGTGCGGTTGGCCTCTACGGGGATGGCTTGCGAATCGGACATGGATCGAAGGGGGGCTGGGACAGCTTCGGGGTGGAACGGCTGGTGACCCGGTCAGATAGAAATGTGCTCTACGAACTTGATGGACAACCCGCGCTCCAACTTTACAAGGAATATCTGGGGGACAGGGCCGATGGGCTTCCCGCTACGGGGCTGCTCTTTCCTTTGGCACTCCGCACCGGCGACGATGTCGAAGACAGACTCGTACGCACCATTCTTGCCGTAGACGAAGCAGCCCAGTCGCTGACTTTTGCCGGCGACATTCCACAAGGTTCGTACGCCCAGCTCATGCATGCCAATTTCGACCGCCTGATCGAAGGCGCGGGTCAGGCAGCACTGTCTGCCATATTAAAAAACACCGACGGCGCCGCCACTCTTGCCGTGGCGATCAGTTGCGTGGGGCGCCGTCTGATACTGGGCCAACGTGCGGAAGAAGAAACCGAAGCGACACTGGAAATTCTGCCCCCCGGCACCCAGCAGATCGGTTTCTACTCCTATGGCGAGATCTCGCCTTTCGCTGACGGTCGCTGTGATCTCCACAATCAGACCATGACGCTCACCACCATCAGCGAAGCATAACCAGGGATATGAATCCGCTGCTTAAGCGTCAGATCAACAGGCTCGGGCTGACCGCTGATGCCGCTCCCAACCTGGAGGCATGGCGGCAATTCCTGGAGAAAGTAGCGGAATCCTACCAGCAGACCGACCAGGCAAGAGTTCTGGCTGAACGTTCGATGGACATTTCTTCCCGGGAAATGCGCGTGCTTGACGAAAAACTCCGCAGAACCAACGAAGAACTTGAAGATCGCGTTCTTGAGCGAACGAACAAAATGAGGCAGGCAGAGGCCATCGCGCGTGAAAACGAGGCGCGGTTTCGTAGCCTGACAGCGCTGTCCTCGGACTGGTACTGGGAGCAGGACGCGGAACTCCGATTCGTGGAGGTCGCCGGCGAAGACGATGCGCGCGGAGAATTTTCCCCGAAAACCCAGCCCGGAAAACGACGCTGGGAATTGCCCGATACCGAACCCCACAGTTGCACCTGGGAAGAACACCAGGCCGTGCTGGCGAAACGGCAGCCTTTCTACGCGCTTATCCTGCGCCGGAGGGGTGATGACGGAAAGATGCACTATATCAGCGTTTCCGGTACGCCAATATTCGACGATCAGAAGAAATTCACCGGCTATCGGGGTGTCGCCATCGACATCACGGAAAAGTTTCAGGCCGAAGAACAATTGGCGCAGTCGAAGCTGGCTGCGGAAGCGGCGAACCACGCCAAGTCGCAGTTTCTGGCCCGGATGAGCCACGAGATCAGAACGCCGATGAATGGCGTGCTCGGAATGACCGAGTTGCTGCTTTACTCCGATCTCGGACCCGAACAGCGGCGGTTCGTCGAAACCATCCATCAATCCGGGAAAGCGCTGCTCGGTATCGTCAACGACATACTCGACTTTTCCAAGATCGAAGCGGGCAAGCTGGAACTTCAGAGTATTCCGTTCGACCTGCGCAAGACCGTGGATGAGACCCTACAGTTGCTGATCATCCGGGCGACGTCGAAAAGACTCAAAATCGAGTACCAAGTAGCCCAGGATGTGCCCGAGAGAATTGAAGGGGACCCGGCAAGATTGCGCCAGATTCTCACGAATCTCCTGGCCAACGCGATCAAGTTCACGCAGCAGGGAAATATTAGGGTTCAGGTAACCCTTGATGAAGAACCCGGGACCATACACTTTGAAGTTTCCGATACCGGTATCGGCATCGCTCCCGATGCTCAGGCCGTCATTTTCGACGCTTTTGCCCAGGCTAACGGCATGACCAGCCAGACCTACGGCGGCACGGGGTTGGGTCTCGCCATCTGCAGGCAGCTTACGCACCTGATGGGCGGTGCAATTGGAGTCCACAGCGTGCCTGGACGGGGGTCTTCGTTCTGGTTCACGGTTCGATTTGGGCAAGTATTTCCCGCACCGGCCACCCCCAAGGATCGGGAACCTCGTGTTTCGAACGGGGCCACTCAACAACCAGTCCATCTGGGCCTTTCAGCCGGATCTTCTCAGCCCCACGTGCTGCTGGCGGAAGACAACGCCGTGAATCTCGAGATAGCGTTGGCTATGCTGAAAAAATTAGGCTGCCGGGTTGATACCGTGGTGGACGGCAGCGCGGCTGTTACGGCGATCGGGCAAACGAGCTATGACCTCATACTGATGGACTGTCAGATGCCGCAGCTGGATGGTCTCGCCGCAACGGCGTTAATTCGTAAACATGAGGCCGCGAAAAACGCCGGACGTCGCGTGCCGATAATCGCACTCACCGCCAACGCCATGGCGGGAGACCGCGAAGACTGTATAGCGGCCGGCATGGATGACTACCTCTCCAAGCCCTTCAACCTCGAACAACTCAGGGCAAAACTGGCAAACTGGCTACACCCCCACCACGCACGCTAGAAACGGCCGCCGATGTCGGCGGACAGCGCGAACAATGACACGGGGATCGAAAGGCGGCGCCGCCCGCCGGACTGCGCCGTTTTTCCATTTCCAGCGCGACCAGTAGCTCGCCGTCTGCGGATGGTCTATATTAGCGGACACACTAACAGCCTGTCGGACTTGGCTCCTATTTAGGAGTTTGCCGGGGCTAAGTCCGACAAACTCCTCGGGGGAGGTTTCATGCCTGACAACATCCAGATCAAGGTCAATGGCGCAACGCGCACCTTGAGTGTCGAACCCGACACGCCGCTGCTCTACATCCTGCGCAACGATTTCGAGCTTAACGGACCGCGCTTCGGCTGCGGACTCTCCCAGTGCGGCGCCTGCACCGTGATCGTCGACGGCAAAGCGACGCGCTCGTGCGTGACGCCGGCCGCGTCCGTCGCCGGCAAGCCCATCACCACGCTCGAGGGGCTGGGCACGCGCGACAAGCTCCACCCGCTGCAAAAAGCCTTCATCGAAGAACAGGCCGCGCAATGCGGCTATTGCACCAACGGCATGATCATGACCGCCAAGGCGCTGCTCGACAAGAACCCGCGGCCGACCGAGGCGCAGATCCGCAAGGCGCTCGCCGCCAACCTATGCCGCTGCGGCACGCATAACCGCATCGTGCGCGCTATTCAGCGGGCAGCGAAGGAGACAGCATGAAGATTGCATTCAATTCTTCCCGCCGCCGTTTTCTTAAAAGCAGCGGCGCCATCGTGGTCGGCTTCAGCCTCGCCGGGCCGGTAGCCATCGCTCAGCAGGCCGCGCTGCCGCGGCTGCCCGGCAGCCTCAACACCAACCGCATGCTCGACGGCTGGATCCGCATCAATGCCAACGGCACGGTCACGATATTCACCGGCAAAGCCGAACTCGGCCAAGGCATCCTCACCGCGCTCGCCCAGATCGCCGCCGACGAACTCGATGTCGCCTACGAGCGCATCGAAATGGTTTCCGCCGACACTGCACGCACCCCGAACGAGGGCATGACTGCTGGTAGCCAGTCGGTGGATAACAGCGGCACGGCGCTGCGCTATGCGTGCGCCGAAGCGCGCCAGATCCTGGTCGACCTCGCAGCTGCGAAGCTTGGCACCGCTGCCGGCAAGCTTGCCGTCTCCGACGGCACCATCAGTGGCGGTTCAAAGAAGCTCACCTACTGGGAACTCGCACGCGAAGCGAGCCTGAAGCGCGAGGCAACCGCACAAGCAAAGCCCAAGCCCTCTTCGCAGCACAAGGTCGTCGGGCAGAGCATCAAGCGCCGCGACATCCCGTCCAAAGTGACGGGGGGCGTCAGTTACGTACAGGACATGCGCCTGCCCGGGATGGTGTTCGGGCGCGTGGTGCGGCCACCCTCGTACCGTGCCGAGCTTGTTTCGGTCGACGAGGCCGCGATCAAAGCGATGGCCGGAGTAGTTGCCGTGGTGCGCGACGGCAGCTTCCTCGGCATCGCGGCCGAACGCGAGGAACAGGCGATCCGTGCGGCGCAAGCGCTGAAAGCGAGCGCCAAGTGGAAGGAAAAACCCGACCTGCCGCCCACCGGCGCGGCGCTGTTCGAGCACCTGCAGAAAATGCCCTCGCAGGACACGGTGGTGAACCAGAAGATCGCGGCAGCGTCCGCGGGTGGCAAGGTCACCACCATCGAAGCGACGTACACGCGCCCATTCCAGTCGCACGCTTCGGTCGGGCCCTCGTGCGCGGTCGCGCAGGTCAAGGACGGCAAATACACGGTATGGACGCACAGCCAGGGCGTGTTCCCGCTGCGCAAAGAACTCGTCAAGGTGCTGGGCGTGCCGGAAGCGAACATTACCTGCACCCACGTCGAAAGTGCCGGCTGTTACGGCCACAACGGCGCCGACGATGTGGCGCTGGACGCGATACTGGTGGCGCGGGCGACGGGCGGCCGGCCCGTGAAGCTGCAGTGGATGCGCGACGACGAATTCGCGTGGGAGCCGTACGGCTCGGCGATGGTGATGAAGCTGCGCGCCCGGCTCGACGAAGCGAAGAACATCGTGGACTGGCGGCACGACCTCTGGAGCCATCCGCACTCCACACGGCCGCTCAGCAATTCCGGCGGCAATCTGCTGGCGGACTGGCACATCGCAAAACCGGTCAGGCAGGGAATCCCGGCCAACATTCCGCAGCCCGCGGGTGGCGCCGACCGCAACGCGGTGCCGCTCTACGACTTCCCGAGCCAGAAGATCGTGCTGCACTACCTCACCGACATGCCGCTCCGGACCTCCGCGCTGCGCACGCTGGGCGCATACGCCAACGTTTTTGCGCTCGAATCGTTCATCGACGAGCTGGCCGCCGCCGCCGGCATCGACCCGGTCGAGTTTCGGCTCCGGCACATGAAGAACCCGCGCGCGCGCGCCGTGATCGAAACCTGCGCGCAGAAAGCGGGCTGGAAGCCGGGCCAGAAAGGCGACAGCGCGCACGGGCGCGGGTTCGCGTTCTCCCAGTATAAAAACCTCGCCTGTTACGTCGCGGTCATCGCCGACGTCGTCGTGGACCGCCGCACCGGCAAGGTGCGCGTGACGAAGGTGGTGTCAGCGGTGGATGCCGGCCTCGTCGTGAATCCCGACGGCCTGGCGAACCAGATCGAGGGCGGCATCATCCAGTCGGCAAGCTGGACGCTGAAGGAGCAGGTCGGGTTCGACCGGCAGCACATCACCACGCGCTCGTGGGCCGATTATCCGATCCTGACGTTCCCGGAAGTGCCGGCAGTGGAAGTGCATCTCATCAACCGCCCGGATGAAAAGCCGCTCGGTGCCGGCGAAGGCTCGCAGGGTCCGACGGTTGCTGCGATCGCCAACGCGGTCTGCAACGCCACCGGCAGGCGCCTCCGCGATTTGCCGCTGACGCCGCAGCGGGTCAAGGCCGCGCTCGCCTAAAGACATGGCGCAGCAGGATACTGCGATGGTTGTCGGCGTGGGTCCCGGTCTGGGCACTGCGCTGGCGCGCCGTTTCGCCCGTGCCGGAATGAACGTCGCCATGGCTACGCGCAATACCGATAAACTCACGGGCCTGGTTGCGGAGCTGGCCGGCAAAGCACGCGCCTATGCCTGCGACGCCACCGACGAGCGTGCCGTCACCAAACTATTTGCGGACGTCGTCCTGGATTTCAGCGCGCCGCGGCTGGTGGTGTTCAACGCCGGCGCCTTCGTGCGCAAAAGCATACTCGACACCACGGCCGAGGAATTCGAGCGCTGCTGGAGAACTGCCTGCCTCGGCGGATTTCTGGTCGGGCGCGAAGCGGTGCGCGTCATGCTCGCTGCCCACACCGGCGGCAAACACCGCGGCACGGTCATTTTCACCGGCGCCACTGCCTCCTTGCGCGGCAGCGCGATGTTTCACAACCTCGCAGTCGGCAAGTTCGGCCTGCGCGCGCTGGCGCAGAGCACGGCGCGCGAGTTTCAAACCCAAGGCATACATATCGCGCACGTCATCATCGACGGCCAGATCGCAGGCGAACGGCCCGGCCACAGTGCCGCCGAGCGCGGGGAGGATGCGGTGCTGGCCCCCAACGCCATCGCGGAAAGCTATTACCAGCTCCATCTGCAGCCGCCGAGCGCGTGGACGCTGGAGCTCGACCTGCGTCCCTATGTCGAGAAGTTCTGAGCGATGACACAAACCAATCGCGTGATCGTCCTGTTTTCATTCGCCGCCTGGATGGTCATGGCGAGCCTGGGCGCTGCCGCCAAGGACTATACCCGCCAGGAATGCCCGGTGATCGGCAACGTCGACTCGAAGATTTATCACACGCCGGCCAGCGACTCCTATCGCAAGCTGCTGAAGGGAAACCAGAACGGCAGCGACAACCGGATCTGCTTCAAGATCGAGCAGGAAGCACGGGACGCGGGCTACCGGAAATCAAGAAAATAGCAGCCTGTCGGACTTGGCCCCATTCACCGGAACGCATAGCGTTAACGAATCGCTGTCAATCGACGCTTCGGCGACAGGCTGCTTAAAAAAAACTTTGCGTGTCGAAATGCCATACAGGCCGAAATAAAAGTCACGGGCATGGCGTTCTTTTCACCTCGTTCTTTAGTTTTTTCATTTTAGGAGTTTGGCGGGCTCAACTCCGGCAAACTCCTCATCAATGCGCCGCGACGCGGGCGTAGATGTTGAGCGCCGCCACGCACAACAGCATCATCTTGAAGCTGAAGGCGCGGTTCTCGCGCAGCAGTTCGCGGAACGGGGCCTGATAGCGCCCCTGCATCGCCAGCATGGTGTTGGACATCGGACAGCCGGTGAGGCCTACGCCCCAGGTCATGAGAAAGGTCATCGCCAGCAGATTGGGGTCCGGATCAAGCGGCGCGAGCCACGGGCCCACCACCGACACCATGATGACGGGATGGAAACCGACCCACGCCAGCAGCGTGATCACCACCATCACGATGCTCGCCTCGATGCCACCGAAGCGCGCGAAAGGCACCCCAAGATCGAGCGCCGCAATCATTCCCGCCATGCCGGCGGACAACGCACCTGCCGCGAGAAACAGCGACATTTCGCCGCCCATCTCCGGCAGCCGCACGGTGATCAGCCGATGCAGTGAAGCCACGGCGCGGTTACCCTCGCGCGCCAGCAGCGTGACCGTAGTGACCAGCGGCGCCAATGCGGCAATGATCGCCAGCACCGACCACGCCGGCTTGATCTCGTGCACGATGAGCACCCCCAGTGCCAGCACTGCCGGCACCCACAGCGCTTCGAAATGCACCGGGTAACCCACGAAATCGCGGGCGCGGCCGAAACGCCGCGATGACAGCGTCAGCCACGTCAGCAGCAGCGCAATCACGGTCAGCGGGATGCCGATGCCCATCAGGCGCGTGATGCTCGCGCCCGGCGCCGCGGTCAGCGCCACCGCCATCGCGCCATAGAAAGGTGACCACAGCGCGCCGATGATGAAGGCCTGCGACAGTCCCATCGCCTGCTCCAGCGTGAGCCGGGCGCGGACCGCCAGCCGGTCGGCAAATATCGCGACCGCCGAAAAGTTGATCACGGCGCCGAACAGATGCACGCCGACGAGCGTGCGCAGCAGCGCGTAGCGCCCGGTATCGGGCTGTTTGCCGCCGGCGCCGCGCGTAGTGCTGATCAACTGCAGGAAGGACACCGCGATCAGCATGCCGACCAGCGGGATGTTCTGCGCCAGCGCGCGCTGGATGAGCCCGGTCTTGCCGCTGGCCATGCCCCAGGCCACGCCCGCGATACCGAATGCAACCAGCGCCAGCACTATTTTCACCTGGGTCCGCGACAGGCGCGGCCAGAGCAGCGCGCAGGCGATCCAGGCGATGACCCCCACCAGCCAGCGCGGAAAATGCGTCATCATCTCGCCGATGATGACGAGCGCCACCACCGCGACAAACAGCCATGCCGCGAGGGTGTAGCGTATCACTGCAGCGATCCGATATCGTCAGGTTGGCAAGAGAGCGGGTTCTAAAGCGTTCCTGACAATCCGCCATCGACACTGATGCAGCAGCCGGTCACGTAGCTCGCGGCATCCGAAGCCAGGAAGGCGATCACGTTGGCAACTTCCTCGGCTTCGCCCACGCGCCCGAGCGGAATGGTCTTGCCGGTCTTTTCGTAATGCTCGGCGACGCTGATACCCAGGCGCGCGGCGCGGCGTTCCTGCTGCATGGACTTGATCTTGCCCACCGCCACCGCGTTGACCAGGATGTTGTCTTTGGCGAATTCCTTGGACAGCGCCTTGGTGAGCGCCAGCCCCGCGTCGCGGCTGATGGTGGTCGGAAACGTATTTTCGGAGGGGTGCTTGGCGCCGACCATGTTGAGACTGATGATGCGCCCCCCGCCCTGCTTCTTCATGTGCGGGATCGCGGCGCGCGCGGTGCGGATGTGCGCGAACAGCTTGATATCGAGATCTTTCTGCCAGGCCGCATCGTCGACTTTCACGAATGGATCCTGCCCCGTGCCGCCGGCATTATTGACGACGATGTCGATGCGCCCGAAATGCTTTACCGTCTCCTCGATGAAGCGCTCCGCGTCTCCCGGCTTGGCGGCATCGGCCACGACCGGCAACACCTCGCCGCCGGATTTCCTGAGTTCATCGGCAAACGCGTTGAGTATTTCGGGACGCCGCGCGCACAGCGCGACCTTGACCCCTTCCTGAACCAGCCGCAGCACCGTCGCGCGCCCTATGCCTTCGCTGCCGCCGGTCACCGCCGCCACTTTGCCGCGCAATCCGAGTTCCATGCGATTCTCCTTGCCGTTTTGGAAACCCGGATTCTGACACATCGCAGCCGGCCTCGTCTTCCGCGACGCGACGCCCGCTTTCGACACCCTAG
>CAYIRZ010000087.1:0-9792 GCA_964365845.1 uncultured Streptomycetaceae bacterium | reverse complement strand
CTTTAGTTTTTTCATTTTAGGAGTTTGTCGGGGCTAAGTCCGACAAACTCCTAGGCATGCTTACATCGGTTTTGGTGCCGGCTCAACCCCGGTGTCAGGGGTGCTGAGAGGGCCCCCCTGCCCAAGAGTGAAGTAGAAAATCGCACCTTGTCCCTCTTTGCTTTCGGCCCACACCCTCCCCCCGTGCCTGGTGATGATGCGCTCAACGATGCTCAGCCCGATACCCGTGCCTTCGAATTCTTTATCGGCATGCAAGCGCTTGAAGGGCGAGAAGAGCTTATCCGCATACTTCATGTTGAAACCCGCGCCATTATCCCGGACAAAATAGGCCGTCTCCCCATGGTGATCTTCGATCCCGACCTCGATTCTCGCTTCACTGGTGCGCGAGGTGAATTTCCAGGCATTCCCAATGAGGTTTTCCAGAACAATGCGGATCAGTCCGGGGTCGCCATTGCCCCTTATGCCCGGCGCCACTATTACCCCGGCGTTTCGCCCCGGGTGCTCCCGAGTCAAGGCGTCGATCGCCTGATGAGCCAATTCGGTCAAGTCAATATCCTGTCTGTGCATTGCCTGCCGCGACAAGTGCGACAGGGTAAGCAAATCGTCGATGAGCCGCTCCATGCGCTCGCCGCCGGCCCGTATCCTTTGCAGATGCTTCACCGAATCTTCGTCGAGCTTGCCCTTGTTTTCCTCAAGCACGATCTTGCTGAACCCATTGATGGCACGCAACGGAGCGCGCAGGTCGTGGGAAACCGAGTAGCTGAACGCCTCAAGCTCCTTGTTGATGCGCTCCAGCTCCGCGGTCCGTGACGCGACGCGGTTTTCCAGATCGGCATTGAGGCGGCTGATGGCGGCCTCGGCCGCCTTCCGCTGGGTAATGTCCATGAATATCGCGCAGTGATGGGTGATCTCGCCCCGTTCATCCCGGACGGTGCTGATCGACAGCAGGCCGCAATAGACCTCGCCGTTCTTGCGCCGGTCCCAGATTTCCCCCTGCCAGCGTCCGGTTTCTTTGATCGAGTTCCACATCTCCTGGTAAAACGCGGCCTCCTGCCAGCCGGAACTCAGCAGACGAGGATTCTCTCCGATCGCTTCCTCCGCCGAATATCCGGTGATTTCCGTGAACGCCTGGTTCACTGAGAGGATATCGTTGTTCCTGTCGGTAATGATGATGCCTTCGGCCGCGCTCTCAAACACGCTCGCGGCGAGCCGCAATTGGATTTCGGCGCGTTTGCGTTCGGTGATATCACGGAAGATTAGCGCCACCCGCGTGACATTGCCCGCGTCGTCCCTGATCGGGGCGGCGCCGATGGACACGTGGACGCGGCGGCCGTCCTTGGTAAGGCGCACGGTTTCGTAAGAGGATAATGCTTGACCTTGATGCAGGAGCGCGAGGTTGCGCTGCGTTTCGGCAACGCGATCGGGCGGGACGAGCATGTCGACGCTGCTGCCGATCGCTTCCGCCGCAGAATAGCCGAACAGCCGCTCCGCGCTGTTATTCCATGTCAATATCGTGCGATCCAGGGCGCGGCTGATGATCGCTTCGCCCGAGGATTCCACGATGGCGGCGAGTTGGGCGTGAATCTCGCCGGCGTGTTTGCGCTCGATCACGCGCGCCAGTTGGCTGGCGATGGTACCTATGGCTTCAAGGAATGTCGCATCGGGCGGCCGCGGTTTGTCGGCAAAGAATTCGAGGAAGGCCTGCACTTCGTCACCGACGATGACCGGAAAAACAAAGCCGGCGCGGATGCCGTATCGCCTGGCATTGGCGAAGCGCCCCGAGCCGGGCGTGGCCTCGAAATCAGTTACCCAGATCGGTTTCTTTTCTCTCAGCGCGGCGCTGGTGAAAATGCCTTGGGGTGCGCTGGGGTAGAAACGGTCCGGAAGCTTGATAAATTCATCAAATCGTCCGGGCTGTGGGCAATGCCAGATCGAGGACTGCGGCATGTCCTTCGGCTGGCCCGGGGCGAAGCTGCCGACGCGGCCGAGTACCCAACTCCCGTATTTGCAGATGCGTGCCACGCACGCCTGCATGGCGGCTTCCGGTGTTCCCGCCTCGTTAACGGCGCGCGCCAGCGCTTCCAGCAATTGCGCGAGCTCCGCTTTGTGTTGCAGTTCGCGCTCGGCGCGCTTCAGCTCCGAAATGTCACGGATGATAATGGCCGCCCCGACCAGATCCCCGGTCTCGTTCCTGATCGGCGACACGCTGCGCAGGACCTCGATCCGCCGCCCGTCTTTGGTTAGCCGCGTCACCTCGGTCGGCGGCACTTGCCCGCCGCCGAGCAAAGTCTGTGAATTTTTGTCCAAATCAGAATAATCGCCCGGAGGCATGGCGATGGTGATCGGCTGACCGATCGCCTCGCTCGCGGAATAGCCCAGCAGTCGCTCCGCGGCCGCGTTCCACGACAGGATCGTGCCGTCGAGGGCACGGCTGATGATGGCGTCGTTCGAGTTTTGGACGATCGCCGCAAGCTGGGCTTGTGACTCATCGGCGCGCTGGCGCTCGATGGCCCGCGCCAGGTTGCCGGCGATGGAGCCAACGGCCGCGAGGAAACCGGTGTCGGGCGCGCGGGGCGCTTCGGAAAAGAATTCCAGGAAAGCGGCCACTTCGCCGCCGACGACGACGGGGAACGCAAAAGCAGAACGCAGGCCGTAACGCGTGGCTTCGGCAAAACGGCCGGAACCGCCGCTGGCTGCGATGTCGGCGATCCACACGGGCTGTTTTTCGCGCAGGGCAATGCTGATGAACTTTCCGGTCGTCGTGCTGTAGTCGTAGCGGTCCGAGAGGCGCGTGAACGCATCGAAACGTTCCGAATCGGGGCAGTGCCAGATCGAAGACAGGGGTATGCCCGGCAACTGGCCCGGCCTGAAGGTTCCGACGCGGCCGAGCGTCCAGCCGCCGTGGCCGCAGATTCGCGCCACGCATGACCGCATCGCGGCTTGTGGCGTGGGCGCTTCGTTGACATCACGCGCCAGCGCTTCCAGCAACTGCGCGAGATCCGCCTTGCGCTGCAGGTCGTGCTGCGCATGTTTCAGCACGGAAATGTCGCGAAGGATGACGGAGGCACCGGTGACTTCCCCGGTATCGTTCCGGATCGGCGAGATGGTGAGCAGGGCGTCGATCAGCTGGCCGTCCTTGTTCGTGCGCACGACTTCCGCGGGTGGAATTCGTTCGCCTGCCAGCAGCATGGCGGTGTGTTTTTTTATTTCCGAATGGTCGGGCAGCGGCATGAGCACGGCCGCCAGCTTGCCTACCGCCTCCGCTTCGGAGTAGCCGAACAGCCGTTCGGCAGCCTTGTTCCACGTCAAGATCGCGCCGTCGAGGGCGCGGCTGATGATGGCGTCGTTGGAATTCTCGACAATCGCCGCGAGCCGGGCGCGGGCTTTCTCGGCCTGTTTGCGGTCGGTGATGTCCTGCACCACCCAGATGAGTCCCCCGGACGGGTCGCGGGGGCGCATTGCGGTAAGGCCGCAATATCCCCAGAAAAGCGAGCCGTCCCGCCGCCTGAGTTGCACGTCGCTCGCAAACGACCCGCTGGCGGATATATCGAGACACGCCCTGGCTACCCGTGCCTCATAGGCCTCGTCCGAGACGTAGAAAGAGCGATGGGCCAACCCCGCCATTTCCGACGGTTCGTAGCCGAACATCGAAGCAAGCTTCCGGTTGGCCTGGACGACCCGACCGTTTTCGAGCAGGCCGATGCCGACGATCTCGTTCTCGAAAGCAACCTGTTGTTGCGCGCCGGGTGTTAGTTCTCCGGCCGCTGCGTTGGCTGTTCCAACCTTGTCGCGTTTGCGCATCCCCTTTCTTCTCCCCCTCCAGCTTTCTTAGCCGCCCCTGGCTTGCTGCGTCTATCAGATGGAGCTAATACACGTAAGCGAAGTATGGTTTTTAACCCTTTGTCAGTCAATTAGTTACGCGGGGCCGGAAAGGTTGTTGCGGTAGCCAGGCACACGGCCAGAGCCATTTCCAGCTTATTGATTCAATTGCAAAATTTTGCACCATGAAAAGGCTGCGTGCGGGAAAGGGTTTTGCGGCTCCGTGCCATGTTACAAAATTGATACAAAACCGTGAGCTAAGTTACGCTGATGGCGGCCGTACGCAGCGTACGGGCCCCCCTTAATTGTCTGTCCCAATTTGCGGGAAGCCGTCGCCGAAGCGGTCCGGTGTCGCGCCTTTGGCCGCGGCTGATACACTGCCGTAAAAAGGCAGCCTGACTTGCATTCCAAACCGATTTCCACGCCACTGCTGGCGGCCATCCTTGCGGCCCTCGCCATGCTGGGGCCGTTCACGATCGACACTTACCTGCCGTCGTTTCCGGCGATTGCGCGGGACTTTGGCGTCACGACCCTAGAGCTGCAGCAGACGCTTTCCGTCTATCTTTTCTCCTTCGCCGTGATGACGCTGTTTCACGGCACGTTGTCCGATTCATTCGGCAGGCGGCCGGTGATTCTCGCCGGCCTGGTCATTTTTTCCCTGGCTTCGGTCGGCTGCGCGTTGACCGAAAGTTTCGGCCAGTTGCTGTTTTTCCGTGCCGCGCAGGGCTTGTCGGCGGGGGTGGGCATGGTGGTGGGGCGCGCCATTATCCGCGACAGCTTCGAAGGGCATGCGGCGCAGCGGCTGATGTCGCTGGTGACCATGATTTTCGGCCTGGCGCCGGCGATCGCGCCGGTGATCGGCGGCTGGCTGCAGAGCGCGTTCGGCTGGCATTCGGTATTCGTGTTTCTGGCGTTGTACGGCACGCTGCTTTTCCTGGTCTGTCAGTGGCGCCTGCCGGAAACGTTGCCGCCGTCGGCGCGGCAGCCATTTGCGCTGCTGCCGCTCGCCAGAAACTATCGCAAGCTTGCCGGCAGCCTCCGGCTGTTGCTGCTGTCCTCGGCTATCGCGCTCAATTTCTGCGGTTTCTTTCTTTATATCGTCTCGGCGCCGGCGGTCATCTACGATCTGCTCGGCCTCAACGAAAACCAGTTTGCGTGGCTGTTCGTGCCAGGCATTGCGGGGGTGATGCTGGGAGCGTTCCTGTCAGGCAGGTTGGCGGGCAGGATCACGCCGCAGCGCACCGTGAAAATCGGTTATATCGTCATGTTCAGCGCTACCGCTTTCAACCTTTTCTACAGCGGATACTTCGAGCCGGCGCTGCCGTGGACCGTGCTGCCGGTGATGTGCTATACCATAGGCATGGCGCTGGCGATGCCCAGCGTGACCCTGATCGCGCTCGAACTGTTCCCGCACAATCGCGGGCTCACCTCGTCGCTGCTGGGGTTCCAGCATAGTTTCCTGACGGCAATCGTCGCGGGCGTTGTATCGCCGCTGCTGTCGCATGCCGATATCACGCTGGCGCTCGGCATGGCGGGTTTGTTGTTGAGTGGCTGGTCGTCGTGGATGATCTACCTGCATATCGAATCGAAGGCGCTTTCTCATGCATGAGCTTGGAAGCTGGGCCGAAGAAAAACGTTCCGCCTATCTGTACCGCGTCGTCGCCGAAGCCGAAGCCGGCACGCCGCGTCAGGCGCTGTTCACGGAACTCGCGCGCTCGGCTGAAAACCAGGCGGCGATCTGGGCGCGTCTTGCCCGGGACGCCGGGCAAGCCGTTCCCGATCGCTTCGAGCCTGACCTGCGCGCGCGCGTGGTCGCTTATCTGGTGCGCCGGCTGGGCCCGCGACCGCTGCGCGGCGTGCTCGCGGCGATCAAGGTGCGTGGCATGTCTCTGTATTCAGGGGCCGCCTCCGGCCACGCGATGCCCAGTTCGGTCGCTGACGTCGGCGCCCGGCATCGCGGTGTCACAACGGGCGGCAACCTGCGGGCCGCGGTGTTCGGCGTCAACGACGGCTTGATCTCGAACGCGAGCCTGATCATGGGCATTGCCGGTGCGACTTCCGACAACGCGCTGATCCTGCTTACCGGCGCGGCCGGGCTGATTGCCGGCGCGTTTTCGATGGCGGCGGGCGAGTACGTTTCGGTGCGCTCGCAGCGTGAGATGTATGAATACCAGATCGGCCTCGAAAAAGAGGAACTTGAGCAGTATCCCGAGGAAGAGGCCGAGGAGCTGGCGCTGATTTACGAAGCGCGCGGGCTGCCGCATGAAGAAGCCGTGCGACTGGGGAAGAGCCTGATCGCAGATCCGGAGAATGCCTTGAAAACGCTGGCGCGCGAGGAACTGGGCTTGAATCCCGACGACCTGGGATCGCCGTGGGGTGCCGCGCTGTTCTCGTTTTTTTCGTTCGCGGTGGGCGCCGTGATCCCGCTGCTGCCATTTTTTCTTGCGAGCGGCGCGACCAGCCTGATTATCGCTATTGCGCTGACCGGCATCGCGCTGTTTGCGGTCGGCGCGACGCTGTCGCTATTTACCGGCCGTGGCGCGGCCTACAGCGGCGCGCGCATGCTCGCCATCGGTGCTGTCGCCGGAGCGTTCACTTACCTGATCGGCTCATTGCTCGGCGTGACGCTGGGTTAGGAGTTTGTCGGGCTTGTGTTAATGTTTCTTTATTAAGCAGCCTGTCGCCGAAGCTTTGATCAACGGCGATTCGTTATCGCTACGCGTTCCGGTGAGTGGGGCCAAGTCCGACAGGCTGCTGCCTATTTCTTCAGTGGCAGGATTTCGGGCAGGGTGGCAAAACTCACGCGCTTCACCGTTGCCAGAAAATCCCTGATGTACGGAAGTTGCGCGGTGGCCGCAGTGGTCGCCGCGTAGAGCCTGCTCCACAGTCCGTTTTTACCGATGCGTTTGGCGATCACATAGCCGCGCTCGATATAGCCGTGCACGGCCCAGCCCGGCAACGCGGCCAGCCCGCGGCGGCTCGCCACCAGCTGCAGGATGGCGACCGTCAGTTCCACCGTACGCCTTTCGGGATGTATGCCCGCAGGCTCCAGGCGCTGGCGGATCACGTCGATCATGTGCTCCGGCACCGGATAGGTGATCAGTGTGTTTTTGGCGAAATCTTCGGGATCCAGCCACGCCTTGTCGCCCAGCGGATGGTTCTTTGCGAGCAGCGCAAAAATCTCGAAGCGGAACAGCGGGTGATAGGCGATGCCCTTGCGCGGCGCCGGTTCCGACACGATCACGAAGTCCGCGCGGTTTTCCTCCAGCAGTCCCACCGGGTCGGGATGAAAACCCGACACCAGGTCCAGTTCCACTTCCGGCCACTTTTCGCGGAAGGCATCCATCGAGGGCATCAGCCAGTCGAAGCAGGTATGGCACTCCACGGCAACGCGCAGCGCACCCGCTTTGCCGCCGATGATGCGCGCGATGTCGCTGTCGGCGGCGGAAATCGAGTCCGTGATGTCGCGCGCGAGCCGGAGCAGGCGATGGCCCGCGGGAGAGAAGCGCAACGGGTTGCTTTTTCTCTCGAACAACGTGGTGCCGTAATGGTCTTCGAGCACTTTGAGCTGATGCGACAGTGCCGATTGAGTCAGATGCACGCGCTTGGCGGCGACCGAGATATTGCCGGCTTCGGCAAGCGCGATGAGGGTGCGCAGATGTCTCAATTCGAGCACGGGAGATCCTTTCCGACGGGGTTTTATTATGAATTGTATTAATGATAACGTCAAAAAATATGAGTTTGATTTGTGGTCCAGAGGGCCCCATCATCGTCCCATTCAAATCCGGAGCATCGAAACATGACCTTGATTCACAACCTCGGGTTCCCGCGCATCGGACCACGGCGCGAACTGAAGCGTGCACTCGAAGCTTTCTGGAGAGGCGGGATCGATGAAGGCGCTTTGCGCGCCGCCGGCGCCGGCCTGCGCCGGCAAAACTGGCAGGCACAGCATGAAGCTGGTGTCGATCTCGTCCCGGTGGGCGATTTCGCCTGGTACGACCACGTGCTGACCACCAGCGTGATGCTGGGCAATGTGCCGAAGCGGTTCGGCGGCGGGCGCGCCGATCTGCAGACTTATTTCGCCATGGCGCGCGGCGTTGAGGGCACCCCGGCACTGGAGATGACCAAGTGGTTCGATACCAATTACCACTACCTAGTCCCCGAGTTCGATTCGCACACGCAATTCCGGCTGGATGCCTCCTGGCTGACCGACGAAGTGCGCGAAGCGCAAGCGCTCGGTATCCGCGTCAAACCGGTGGTGCTCGGACCTTTGACTTATCTCTGGCTCGGCAAGGAAAAGGAACCGGGATTCGACCGCTTGTCGCTGCTGCCCCAGTTGCTGCCTGTTTATCGTGAGTTGCTCGATGAACTCGGGCGGCTCGGCGTCGAATGGGTGCAACTCGACGAACCGGCACTCGTGCTCGATTTGCCGCCGGCATGGCAGCAGCAGCTCGAAGCCGTATTCGAGGCGCTGGCGGGCTGTGGTCCGAAGCTGCTGCTCGCGACTTACTTTGCCGGCGTGGGGCATCTTGCGGACCGGCTCAAGGCATTGCCGGTCGCCGGCTTGCATCTCGACCTTACGCGAGATCATTTGCAACACAATGTTTTTATTGATAATTTTTCGAGAGATCAGGTGCTTTCCCTGGGCATCATCGATGGCCGCAACATTTGGCGTTGCGACCTCGAGCGCATACTTGATGTGCTGGAACCGGTGCACGCGCAGCTCGTGGATCGATTGTGGCTCGCACCCAGTTGCTCGTTGCTGCATTGCCCGCTGAGTCTTGAGCAGGAAACCGGTCTTGATCATGAAATCAGAAGTTGGCTCGCTTTCGCGCATGAAAAGCTGAATGAACTCGCATTGCTCAAGCACGGCCTGACCGAGGGTCGCGGCGCGATTGCCCGCGAAATCGCGGTTTCCAAAGACGCGCGCACGAACCGCGCCTTGTCCCGGCGCATCCATAATCCCGCGGTTGCGGCGCAAATCTCCACGCTGCCTTCTGATGCCGGACGGCGTGTATCCCCATTCGTCCAGCGGCAGCGCGCACAGCAGCAGCGCTTCCGCCTGCCGCCGTTTCCGACAACGACCATAGGCTCATTTCCGCAGACCGCCGACATTCGCCAGGCGCGGCGCGATTTCAAGAATGGCGTGATAGACGAAACCGAATACGAGAAACGCATTCGTTCGCAAATCCGGCTTGCTATCGAAAAGCAGGAAGCGTTAGGTCTGGACGTGCTGGTTCACGGCGAAGCCGAGCGCAACGACATGGTCGAATATTTCGGCGAGCAGCTTGAGGGTTTCGCGTTTACCGCCCACGGCTGGGTGCAGAGTTACGGCTCGCGCTGCGTGAAGCCGCCGATCATCTACGGCGATGTGTCGCGGCCGCGGCCGATGACCGTCGAATGGACAACCTATGCCCAGAGCCTGACCAAAAGGCCGATGAAGGGCATGCTGACCGGGCCGGTGACCACTCTGCAATGGTCGTTCGTGCGTGACGATCAGCCGCGATCGCTGACAGCGCTGCAGATCGCGCTTGCGATTCGCGCCGAAGTGCTCGATCTGGAGCGCGCCGGGATCGGCATCATCCAGATCGATGAGCCGGCGTTGCGCGAGGGCCTGCCGTTGCGTCAGTCGGAACATCCCGACTATCTCGACTGGGCGACGCGCGCTTTCCGTGTCGCATCAAACGACGTGCGCGACGAAACGCAGATTCACACCCATATGTGTTATTCGGAATTCGCCGACATCCTGCCGGCGATCGCGAGCCTCGATGCCGACGTGATCACGATCGAAACCTCGCGCTCGGCCATGGACCTGCTGGAAGCGTTCGGCGAGTTCCGCTATCTCAACGCCATCGGTCCGGGTATCTATGACATCCACTCGCCGCGGGTGCCGCAGGTTGCCGAAATGATCGGCTTGCTGCAAAAAGCGCGCGCGGTGATTCCGGACGAGCGGCTGTGGGTCAATCCCGACTG
>CAYIRZ010000086.1:0-9815 GCA_964365845.1 uncultured Streptomycetaceae bacterium | reverse complement strand
AGGCTGCTAGGCAGAATGCATTTTACCTCAACACCCTCAACCTGCGGGCGCAACCCGCAACCGATGGCGGCAGCGGCCACGCCGCGCACCGCAACCTCGGCCTCGCTCACCCGCTGCAATAAACCTACCATGCCCGTTATTAAGAGCACAGGCATACCAACATGCGTCCACCCCGCCGCAAATTCATGTTCGCATCGCTCGCCGGCGCACTCGCCAGTACTCGGCGAAAGCTTCTTTCTTAAGCAGCCTGTCGCCGAAGCGTCGATCAACAACGACCCGTTTAATTTAAAGATTTTCCAATTTGCCGGATTTTCAATTACTATTAGACAGGGAACGGCGGCGCTGATACTCTTGAAATTAAATAAAAATCAAAGAGTTCCATTACAATTCCGATTGGGACGATTGTTCATGCAAATCGTGGCACCGTTTTTCCGTCATGCCTTGGCTGCTGGTCCTGCAGCAGTGCTTGCCGCGGCCCGATTTACCGCTAACGAAGATTGTCCTTTCCGCTCAGGGATCGCCGCGCATCCTCCAGGCAAACCAGATGCCTAGCAACCCGATTTTCGAATCCCAATACTCGTCCGAGGAGCTACGCGGCTTCTCGCGCACGGTCGCGGAAATCGAATGGCTGCTGCTGATCCTGGTCCTGGTATACCAGTTCGTATTGGCGCCCAGCCCGGAAAGCTCGACCGCACTGGCAATGGCGTCGTTCTTCTTCGCCGCGTTCGTGCTGAGCTTCCGCTACGTCAACTTCTATCGCGAGGAATCGCACTGGAAGCTCGCGATCGAAACCCTGGTAATGATCATTTTCATCACCTGGGTGCTAATGTTCTCGGGACGCCTTGAAAGCCCGCTGCTCAACCTCTACCTGCTGGTCATCATCATCAGCGCACTGACCCTGGGAAAGCTCGCCACTTTGCTGGAGATAGTCCTGATCGCCGGCTGTTATCTGTGGCTCGGCACTCCGAAACGAAGTGAATCGCTGACGATCACTGCGCATGTGACGGCATTGATCTCACAGCTCGCCCCGCTGCTGCTGGTCGCCTACATCACGACCATGCTCTCCGCCGATATCCGCCGCGCCCTGGTGCAGATCAAATACCTGTCCGAAATCGATAGTTTGACCGGCATATTCAACATGAGGGCGTTCACAACGCTTTCCGATAAATTTTTCAAGCAGGCCGCGCGCTACGCCCGCCCGTTCAGCATCCTGATGATAGACTCCGACAGCCTGAAAATGGTCAATGATTCCTACGGCCACGATTCCGGCAATCGTCTGCTGAAAATAATCGTGCAGTGCATCCAGAGCCAACTGCGCGAGACCGATTACATAGCGCGTTACGGCGGCGACGAATTCGTTGTGCTGCTGCCCGAAACCACATGCGATGGCGCCGCTGAAGTCGCTGCCCGCATCCGCCAGCGCATCGAGTCCACGCCGATTCCCACGCGGAAGGACAAAGTCAAAACGACGGTCAGCATTGGCATCGCCTGTTATCCCGAACATGGCAACAGTCTCGACACTGTCATGGAAAATGCAGATCAGGCGATGTACACCAGCAAGGCCGAAGGCAGAAACCGCACCACGGTATACAGCAGGACCTAGGAGTTTGTCGGACTTGGGTTCGACAAACTCCTATCGCGAGTCTGTCTACGACACGCGCCCCGGCCGGAAATAATCGGTGTTGTCGTAATACTGCTCGCGTTCGTTGTCCACGCACCAGCCCGGCACGCCGAGAATGGGCACCGGCGCAAGATCACGTGTCGTTTTCAGTGCATCGGTATCGAGCAGACGCCGCGCGAGCATGACGTCAAGCCGTTCAAGCTGCACCGTCAACGGTGCCGCGAAAAACTCCGTCTCCACCTCGAACAATATTCCGCGTCCCGTAATGCCCGTGAAAGGCCGCAGCGCCTTTTCGTACAAAGCATGCCCAAACAGGAAAAAACGCATTTCGGCTTGGACGCGCGCGCGGTTACGCCAGAACAATTCCTTCCATTTGAATTCGCGTATCTGCCCGATCAGTTCATCATCGCTCGCGACAACGATCACGCCCCCTTCGTCGAACAGCGTCATCACGTCCTGCTCCGGACCGCGATTGGGTGCGCCCGCGGCCTGCTGCTTTCTTAGCGCAAGATAGTGCCGTTCGTTGAGCGCCGCCTTGGCACGGAGAAACGTCAGCCAGACCAGCGCATTCAGCAGGTCGTGCCAACTGGCCTCGCGGACCTGGACTTCGCCCTTGAGATAGATGCGCGCTTCGTACTTGTCCTCGAAACCCGCCGCTTTTCCGCCCTGCTCCACGAAACGCAATGACGCGCCGCTGCGCGTCAGCACCCTAGTCTCACGCGCGTCCGCCAGGCGCTGCAAGTCATCCAGCGTGGGCCACTGCGGAGAACGCAGCGCCGCCCCGAGCGGGCGCAGCGGCTCGAACATCGGCGAGCGCATCAGAAAATCAGAAGACCACTGATCCATTAAGGTAAACTGACGACTTTTTTCGATAACAGATTATGGCAGAAAGAATCGACTACGCAGTCATCGGCGCCGGCGTCGTCGGGCTCGCCATCGCGCGCAGGCTCGCGCAGTCCGGGCGCGAAGTGGTAATCCTCGAAGCCGAGGACGCCTTCGGCACCCATACCAGCTCGCGCAATTCCGAAGTCATCCACGGCGGCATCTATTATCCGACCGGTTCACTCAAGGCGCGCCTGTGCGTCTCCGGGAAAAAGGCGCTTTATCAGTATTGCGCGGAGCATGAGGTCAATCACCAGCGCATCGGCAAAGTGATCGTTGCGTGCGACGGGACGCAGCTCGCGGGGCTGAAAAAATACAAACAGCAGGGCGAGATCAACGGCGTTGACGACCTCCAGTGGCTGGAGCGGGAGGAGCTGGCCACGCTCGAACCCGCGGTGCTCGGCGTGGCCGGCGTGCTATCGCCCTCCACCGGCATCATCGACAGCCACGGGCTGATGCTCGCGTATCTCGGCGATGCCGAGGAACACGGTGCCTCGCTCGCGTTGAAGAGCCCGGTCGAATCCGGCAGAATCACCGGCGACGGCATAGCACTCAACGTCGGCGGCGACGAGTCCATGACCATCGTCTGCAACACCGTCGTCAACTCCGCCGGTTTCCACGCGCAGGCGCTCGCGCGCAAGATCGCGGGCCTCCCGCCTGAAACGATACCGCCGACCTATTACGCCATCGGCCACTACTACACGCTGACCGGCGCTTCGCCGTTTAGGCATCTCGTCTATCCGGTGGCGCGGCAGGACTGGCTGGGCGTGCATGTCACGCTCGATCTCGGCGGCCGCTGCAAGTTCGGCCCGGATTTCGCGTGGATCGACCGCATCGACTACACCTTCAATACGAGCCGCGAGGCCGCTTTCTACGAAGCGATCCGCCGCTATTATCCGGGGCTCAAGGACGGGCAGCTCCAGCCCGGCTACACCGGCATCCGTCCCAAGATCCACGGCCCGGGCACCGAAGCCCCCGACTTCATGATCCACGGCCCGAAAGACCACGGCGTCAAAGGACTGGTGAACCTCTACGGCATGGAGTCGCCAGGCCTGACCTCCTCGCTCGCGATCGCCGAGTACGTGCACGATCTACTCTCGGCGTGAGGCGTCGCTTTGCCTAACAGCGAACTTCGGTTCGCACGGAGAACACTGAGAAGAACATGAATTCGGCAAAGTTACGGAGGCGTGCGTAGCCCGACCCGTGTAGGACAGTGAACACGTTGCGTTTTTGAGTTTTAGTCCGTCATCTTGTGACGGATAATTAATATAATAAAAACAATATATTACGTTCACTGCACTGTCGGTGGATTTCCGGCTCCGATGGCCATCGGCGTTTCCTTCGTCAAGCTCAGGACAGGCACCGGCGGTTCATACGAAGGGAAAAGGGAACGCACACCTTATCTGGGAACGCGTAGCCCTGCACCACTCAAGGCCCGCACACGTCGATAGTCACGCTTGACGTTAATCACGCACCGCGTTACTATTTGCTTGTGATCAAAACGTTCAAGTGCGCCGAGACGGAAGCCTTGTTCAATCGACAACGGGTGCGCCGCTTCGTCAACGTCGAGGCGGCGGCGCGCCGCAAGCTGGAGCAGTTGAACCAAGCGGGTCGATTAGGCGATCTGCGCGTACCGCCGGGCAATCGACTGGAAGCCCTGAAAGGCGACCGCGCGGGACAACATAGCATTCGTGTAAACGATCAATTCCGCGTGTGTTTCCGCTGGACAGATACGGGCGCTGAAGACGTCGAGATCACGGATTATCACTGACGGAGAACGATGATGCGTAAGCTCAAACCGATAACGCCCGGCGAACTTTTGCTGGAAGAATTTTTGAAGCCAATGGGAATCAGCCAATACCGGCTGGCGAAGGAGATCGGTGTGCCCGCGCAGCGCATCGGCGATATCGTGGCGGGAAAGCGCAGCATCACCGCGGATACCGATTTGCGCCTATGTCGTTTCTTTGCTCTCTCCGATGGCTATTGGCTGCGCGGTCAGGCGCGCTACGACACGGAAGTCACCAAAGATGCGTTGCAGGCCAAGCTGGCGAAGATTAAGCCCTGGGCAGGTATGAAAGCTCATTCAGGTTCCCAAGCCTGACTTCCGCTTAGGCACCTACCCGCGGGTCCTGACACGCTTCAATCGACAACAGCGACCGCCTCTATCTCCACCAGAAAACCTGACCGCGTGCCCGCGGAGGGCGGAGCAGGTTCTGCCGACCTAGTGTCGGCGGATGCGCCCCGGACTCGGTCTCCCGAAGGGTGGTGCGGGCAGGGGCGCCAGGCGGCGTGTGGATGCGACGGCGTCCCGGGGCTTACGCGGCTGCTCCCGCGAACGGGCCTGCGGCTAACGAGTCGCAGCCGCCCCTGGAGTCGGGCATTGGCGCGTTGCGATAACAGTTAAACACTAAGCTAGTCGACTACAGCAACTGCTTCGATCTCCACCAGAAAACCTTCCCGCGCCAAAGCTTGCACCCCGATCAACGTGCTCGCCGGCGGGTTGTCCTTCGATACATAGCGGCTGCGTACCTGATTCAGCAGATCGCGGTACTCGGGCTTGTAGTCGACGACATAGACGTTGAGCTTCACCACGTCATTGAAAGTCGCTCCTGCTCCCGCCAGTGCCGCTTTCAGGTTGCGGTAGACCTGCTCGATCTGCACCGGCAGATCGCCGCGCCCAATGAGCTGACCGGCGGCGTCCTGCGGCACCTGCCCCGCGATCCAGATCGTTTTGCCGCCGCGCGCGGTAACGACCGGCGTATAGGTTCCCGGCCGGGCCAAGCCCTCCGGATTGATGAACTGTTTTTCCATGTTATCTACTCCTTGTCGTAACCCATATCGAAAAGACCAGAACCGAAAGACTATAGGTTTTTGCTCTTAATTCTTTGGATTTTGTGACGCACCAGCGTAGCGCTCGAGAAAACCCGCCAGCACCCCGACCCATTCCTCGCGCATGAAGATAAAACCGTCGTTATGCCCCCCGCGCATTTCAAGAAACTGTTTGGGCTCGCTGGCGGCCTCGAAAATCCGTCTGCCGTGTGCAAACGGAACGATGTCGTCGTCGCGGCTGTGCGCGACCAGCAATGGCACCTTGATCTGCCTGACATGGGCCCGATTGTCATAGCTGTAGCGGGAGATCAGCCGCACCGGGATAAACGGATAGATCTTTGCGCCGAGGTCGGGAACCGAAGTGAACGTCGACAGCAGCACCAGCGCGCGCGGCGGATGACGCACGGCCAGCCCGCTCGCCACTGCGCCGCCCAGCGACTCGCCGGCGAAAACGATGTCTTCCGGCCTGAGGCCGCGTGTTTGCGTCAGCCAGCGCCACGCCGCGGCTGCGTCGCGATCAGTACCCGCTTCCGAAGGCGATCCGGTGCTGTTGCCATAACCCCGGTAATCGAAAATCAGCGTCGCATATCCGAGCTTGCGGAACATCCGCAGATAATCGATGCGGTGCGAAATATTGCCGGCGTTGCCGTGGAAAAACAGGATAGTCCCGCGCGCGTCTTTCGCGGGCACCCACCACGCGTGCAGCGTTTCGCCGTCCTCGGTAGGGATATTCACCGACTCGAAATCGAGGCCGTAAGCCTGCGGCGTAACGGTGAGTTCGCGGCCGATATTCGGAAAATAAACCAGCCGCGACTGAAACATGAACAGCGCGATCACGATCGCGGCATAGGCAATCGCGACAAAAATCAGGATGTTCCACGGCATGGCGCGCTTCACCTTGCCAGTTCCAGCGGTTCCTCGTCCAGCGCCGCAGCCTGCTCACGCAGGGCAAGGATATGATCCTGCCAATAGCGCTGGGTGTTGAAAAACGGAAAGCTCACGGGAAACGCCGGATCGTCCCAGCGCCGCGCGAGCCAGCCCGCGTAATGGATGATGCGCAGCGTGCGCAAGGCTTCGATGAGCGCCAGTTCGCGGAGATCGAAGTCGTTGAATTCGCGGTAGCCCTCGATCACGGCGCCAAGCTGGATCGTCATGGCCGCGCGGTCTCCGGAAAGCCACATCCAGATATCCTGCACCGCCGGCCCCATGTGCGCGTCGTCGAGATCGACGAAATGCGGCCCCTGATCGGTCCACAGGATATTGCCGGCGTGACAATCGCCGTGCAAACGGAGGTTGCCGACCTTTCCCACCCGTTCGTAACAGCGGACAACACGGCCCAGCACATCGCCGACCACGCTGCGATAAGTGTCCCGCAAATCGGCTGGGACGAAATCGTGTTCGAGCAGAAAGCGCGACGGCTCGTGGCCAAAGCTTTCGATATCGAGCGCCGGCCGATGCACAAAAGGTTTTATCGCGCCGACGGCGTGGATGCGGCCGATGAAACGCCCCAGCCAGCGCAGGGTATCGCGGTCCTCGAGCTCGGGGCTGCGGCCGGGGCGCCGCGGATAAAGCGCAAAACGGAAACCCTCGTGCTCGTGCAGCGTCTTGCCCCGGATCACCAGCGGCGCCACTACCGGTATCTCGCGCTCGGCCAGTTCCAGCGCAAACTGGTGTTCTTCATCGATCGCCGCATCCGGCCAGCGTTCGGGACGATAGAACTTCACGACCAGCGAGGCATCGTCCTCCAGCCACACCTGGTAGACGCGGTTTTCATAGCTGTTCAGCGCCTGCAGGCGGCCGTCGCAGCGATAGCCCGCGCTGTCCACGGCATCGAGGATGCAGTCAGGTATCAGTCGTTCGTACGGCGGTGACATGAGCAGGCCCGGGAAAGAGCCGCAACATAACACATCACGGCAGGAATCGGCGGCCGTCGTGCCATCAGTGCCGCAGTGCACCGGGCGCGAGACGTTCGAAATCCGCGATCCTGAGAAACAGCGTGCTGCCATCGAAAAACACCGACTCGACGGCCTGCACATCCCCGATACGGCATTCGCGCAACAAGCCGGTAATGCTTTCGACGATCTGCTCGAGGTCGTCGAGCGGATGCAGCGGCCAGCGGAAACCTTCGAGCTGCGTGTCATCCAGCGCCGAACTCATGCTGATGCGAATCTCGGCCACGCCTGCCTCGCCCTGATGCGCCGAAAGAACGACCGTCGGATCGCCGACCGCCGATCTGAACTGCCTGACGGTGTTGCTGACAAACAGGTTGAATGCCAGTTCAAGTTGCGCGCAACGCCCGGCATGCGCCGCGTTGAGGATTGCCGTCAGCGGACGCGGCACCGGCAGCAGGTCCAGGCCGGGCCGGGCCAGTTGCTTTGCCAGCAGCCGCGTCAGCGGCATGCCCCAGGTGCCGATATTGGCGGCAGTCTCGAGGAAAGACGGCGCGGTCCGGGGAGCGATTCCGGCGCCAATCAAAAAACGCAGCTGGACTTGTTCACGCCCCGGTGCGACTTCGATCGCTTCCGCCCCGATTTCCCGCGGCATGCCCGATGTCGTGAAATCATCAGTCCAGCGATGGACCTGGCTGGGCGTGATGCGCTCCAGCGCTTGCAATGAACTCAGGGCGTTGTTCAGCCCGGAATTGCGGGTGGCGCCAACCGCGCCGTGCGTTTCGAGCAAGGCGCTGATTTCCCCTATGTCCGGCACGATCCCGGGCAGGGTGATCCTGCTTTTTGCTCCCGTGACCAGCACCAGGGGTATCGCGAATAAACGCGCGATCACCGACCCGGCGTCGGACTGCGGCCGGTCGACCGCCGCGCCTACCTGTTCCCACAGTTGGCGATAGATCACGGCCGAGGGCGAAAGCCGCAGCGCGGCGGAGATCGCGTCATCCCTGCCTTGCCGGATGCATGCCTGCAGTTCGTCGGACAAACGCGTCCGCGCCGCCGGGTCTCCCGACTGGCTGGCCAGCGTCAGGTGCAACAACGGGTCACCGCTGCTCAGCTTGTTCCAACACCGCGGATCGGGGAGCTGCGATATCCCGGCAGAGGGCGGCGCTTCAGTCAACCCGCGCTCCGGAAGCCTTGACCGCCTTGCCCCACTTCCCGATTTCCGACTTAAAGAAGGCGGTGAACTGTTCCGGGGTATCACCGACGAATTCAGCGCCTTCCGCGCTCATGCGGTTACGCAGTTCGGGCGCGGCGATGGCGCGCATCGCCTCCGCATGCAATTTGTTGATGATGTCGCGTGAGGTGCCCGTGGGCACGGCCATGCCGAACCAGGAACCGGTCTCGAACCCTTTCAAACCCTGCTCGTCGAGGGTTGCAACGTCAGGCGCGGCCGCCACGCGCTTCAAGCTCGTCACCGCCAGCGCGCGCAGGCGCCCGCTTTTGGCGTGCGGCAGCGTCGACACCATGGCGCCGAAATAAACCTCGATATGACCGGCGACAATGTCGGAGATGGCGGGGGTCGCGCCCTTGTACGGCACGAGGATCATTTTCACGCCCGCCATGGTCTTGAAAATCTCCCCGCCCAGATGATGCGGACTGCCGATGCCGGTCGAGCCATGGCGCAACGCGTTGGGATGCACCCTGGCAAGCGCGATCAGCTCCTTCGCATTCCTGGCCGGCACCGAGGGATGCACCACCAGGATGCCGGGCACTTTTGCATAATTGGTGATGTAAACAAAATCCTTGAGCGGGTCATAGCTGAGCTTCGGGTACAGCGTCGGGTTGATGGCGTTGGCGACGGTCGGCATGAACAGGGTGTAGCCGTCGGGCGGCGATTTGGCGGCGATCTCGGTGCCGATGTTGGTGCCGGCGCCGGGCCGGTTCTCGACGATCACCTGCTGGCCCCACGCCTCGGTCAGCTTCTGTCCCACCGCGCGCGCCAGCATGTCGGCCGTGCCCCCCGGCGTGTAGCCGACGATATAGCGGATCGGCTTGCTCGGATAATTCGCTGCGCTTTGCGCCAGCGCCTGCCCCGCCGCTAATGCGGCCGCCACGGCGAAAACAAATAAGACATTGTTTTTATTCATTTTTTTATCCTCCATGTGGATGATGAAGCCATGCTGTTACCAACCCAGTACATAGGCCGGTCGGCGCGGATTAGCGCCACCGTGCAGCACGCCGCTCTTGTGATCGGCGACGATGGTGCACACAACGCCGGCGAGCCATGTCATGTCGTCCCACTAGTAGACCTTGTGGCCGCGTTGCGCGAGTTCAGCGCCGGTGATTTTATTGACGCGCGACTCGAGATAAAGCCGTCCGGGAAAAACATTGTAGTATCATTCCATGGACAAACAAACCATAACCAAGGAAGAAGCCGATGACCGCGAAATCATGGTTACGCCTGTTCAGCCTGGGATGCGCGGGTATGCTGTACGCACTTGCCGCCAGCGCTGCCCTTGCACAATCCTATCCCGCCAGGGCGGTACGCATGATCGTGCCGTTCGCGCCGGGCGGCAACACCGACATCATCGCCC
>CAYIRZ010000085.1:0-9913 GCA_964365845.1 uncultured Streptomycetaceae bacterium | reverse complement strand
TTCGAGATCGAGCAGGAACTGGCCGCAGTTGTTCTGGATTGCGCGCAACTCGTCCAGATCCATGTCGAAACCGTCGGCGATCACGCCGCCTTCGCGCAGCACGGTTGCGGGTTCCGGCTTGATCGCGGCGTCGAGCAGCGTGACGAGATCGTCCTGGGGTGCCAGCGCGGCCGCCAGCGTGGCGAGCCGTGGAGTCAAGGCACCGGCGAGCACGGCATTCAGCTCGGGCAGGCGCTTCAGCGTTTCGCGCAGGCCCGACAGATCGCGCGGCCGCGCCGATTTCAGGGCGATGCGCGCGGTGATGCGCTCGACGTCGGCACACTGTCTGAGGAGGGTATGCAGGGCACGGTACGGTCCCTTGCCGCTATCGCCGATGAGCGCGGTCACCGCAGCCAGCCGTGCCTGCAATACCGCGCGGTCACGCACCGGATGATGCAGACTGTGGTACAGCAGCCTGCTACCCATGCCGGTGGCGCAAGTGTCCAGAAGCGCGAGCAGCGTCGGTGCTGGCTCGCCGCGTATGGTTTCCGAGATTTCGAGATTGCGGCGGGTGGCCGGGTCCATGCGCACGAAGGCGCTTTCCTGTTCCACGGCCAGCGACTTGACGTGCGCGATGCCCGTGCCTTGCGTCGTCTTCGCGTATTCGAGCAGCGCACCGGCGGCGGCGACTGCAACGCCGAGATCGGCGGCGCCGAATCCCGCGAGATCCAGCGTTTCGAACTGGCGGGCGAGATTGCGCCGCGCGGCATCGAGATCGAAGTGCCACGGCGGCAGACGCCTGACTGCGATACCGGCGCCGTCGAATTCGGGGAATGCCGCATCGTCGGCAATCAGCACCTCGGCGGGGCGCAGCCGTTCCAGTTCATTGGCGAGATTCGACGCGGCGGTCTCCATCACGTTGAAGCGGCCGGAAGCGAGCGACAGCCAGGCCAGCCCCACGGTTGCGCGGTCGCGGTGGATCGCGAGCAGCAGATTGTCGCGCTTGTCGTCGAGCAACGCGGAGTCGGTCAGGGTGCCGGGCGTGACGATGCGCATGACCTGGCGCTCGACCGGGCCTTTGGACGTGGCGGGATCGCCGATCTGTTCGCAAATCGCGACCGACTCGCCGAGCTTCACCAGCCTGGCGAGATACTGCTCGACGGCGTGGTACGGCACGCCCGCCATTTTGATCGGTTCGCCGGCGGAAGCGCCGCGCGTGGTGAGCGTGATGTCGAGCAGCCGCGCCGCGCGCTCGGCATCGGCATGGAACAACTCGTAAAAATCCCCCATGCGGTAAAACACCAGCATGTCGGGATGCTGCGCCTTGATGCGCAGGTACTGCTGCATCATGGGAGTGTGTTTGCCGGCCTGCGGAGTTTCGGGTTTCATGTTGCCGGTATTATACGGGGCGCTGTTCCATCAGCGCTTTCGCGCGCGCGGGAAATCTCTTTCGATCCTGCCTGTTACCAGATTCGAGATGATCACCAGTTCGCGTTCGCCGGCGATACGTCCGGCGGCGCGGATCAGGTGCTCAAGGTCGGAACGCCGCATACACTCGTTCCCGCTCGCGGGCGTTGAGCACGCCCGCGAAAGGCGTAGACTGCCGCAACCGCGTGGCGCACTCCCCCGGGTCGGTGATGAATGCGGCGATCTCGGGCCACGGCCGGCGGAGGATAGCTTTCCATTCGTCCAGCGCGCGCGGCGTGTCTTCCCCGTAGCGCAAGCGCCAGGTTTCCAGGGTCCGCCGCACTTGATCCAGAAGCGCGGGATTGTGCTCGATCTTCTGCGCGGCGAGGCAGTGCATGGCCAGACTGCGCGCTTCGATGATCCGGTGCTTCAGCGCGCCGCCCGACAGGGTGCGGACCGGCGCTTCCAGGCGGGTGACCGCGCGCAGGCCCGCCGCGCGCTGGCGCGCGCGATAGCGGCGCATGCGTTCGGCAGCGGTTTGCGCATGGCCGGTCGGTGGCCGCCCGCGAGCGCGTTCAGTCTGAGTATGCCGGGATTTGAGCATGATTTATCGTAACTCGTTACGATAAATATCGCAACCGCGCCGGCGCGGCTGCCCTGCATGTGGGGCAGGACTATGGGGATTGCCCGACATTTCCGGCATGTCGCGGTACCCGGCCGCCGGTTTGAATCATTCGAAGCCTGAGCCCGGCCTGATAGAATCAGTGTAATGAAAGTGATTGTTCTTGGCGCAGGTGTTATTGGCGTCACCAGCGCGTGGTACCTGCGTCAGGCGGGCCACGAGGTCACGGTAGTGGACCGTCAGCCTGCGCCAGGAATGGAAACCAGCTTTGCCAATGGCGGGCAGATTTCGGTGTCCCACGCCGAACCGTGGGCCAATCCCGCGGCGCCTTTGCAAACCCTCAAATGGCTGGGCCGGCAGGATGCGCCGCTGCTGTTTCGACCGCGCGCCGATTGCAATCAGTGGCTGTGGGGCGCGCGCTTCCTGTTCGAGTGCCTGCCGCAGCGGGCGCGTGACAACGCGCGCCAGATCCTGGCGCTTGCGCTCTACAGCACCGACGCGCTGCGGGCGCTGCGAATCGAAACCGGAATCTCCTACGACGAATTGAAGCGCGGCATCCTGAGTTTTTATACCAATGAACGGGAATTCAAACGCGCGATTAGGCTGGCGGATGCGATGCGCGCGTGGGGATGCGTGCGCGAAGTCAAGACCGCCACGGAATGCGTGGCGATCGAGCCGGCGCTGCATACCGCTCAATCGCGTCTCGCGGGCGGCATATTCGCGCCTGGCGACGAATCGGGCGATGCTCATGTATTCACTCAAAAGCTGGCTGCGTTGTGCGCGGAGCGCGGTGTGATTTTCCGCTACTCGCACGCCGTGCGGGGGCTGCGCGTTGCGGGTGAACGCACTGCCGGCGTCGAAGTCATCGGACCCGGGGGCGGTGTGGAAGTATTGAGCGCCGACAGCTATATCGTGGCGCTCGGCAGTTACAGCGCACAGCTATTGAACCGGGTCGGCATCTCGATCCCCGTCTATCCGGTGAAAGGTTACTCGGTGACGTTGCCGGTGGGCCCGCGGCACGATGCACCCACCGTCAGTCTTACCGACGAAGGCCACAAGCTTGTATTCTCTCGTCTGGGCGGGCGTTTGCGCATCGCCGGCACCGCGGAACTCGCCGGCTATGACCTGGAAATCAACCGCATTCGATGCGAGGCGATCATGCGGCGGGTATTCGAATTGTTTCCCAATGCCGGAGAACGTGATCGCGCCGAGTTCTGGGCGGGCTTGCGGCCCGCGACGCCGGGCAATGTGCCGCTGATCGGCAGGACGCGCTATCCCAATCTGTATCTGAACACGGGGCACGGCACGCTGGGCTGGACGCTGGCGTGCGGCTCGGGCCGGGCGATTGCCGATATCGTGAGCGGCATTCGGCCCGAGGCCGATTTCCAATTCATGGGTTAGATTCCGCCTCGCGATGAGAAACCTTGTTTTTGCCGCCGGATTCGCGATGCAGCTTGCACTCGGTGCCTGCACGCCGCAAACAACGGCGCTGATGGCCCTTATGCCAAACGGCATGGTTCCCATCATGCTGAGCCATTTCGAGGCGGTAAGCGACAGCAACCGCCAGCGCCTTGCGGAGTTCGAGCAGCACGGCGATTGGGATGGACTCGCCCGGTTCGCGGAGGAAAATCTCGCCAGGGACGGATCCAATGCCGACTGGTGGACCATCGCTGGCTACGCGTATTCCCGGCTTGGACAGCCTGCGCGCGCGATCGAATGCTACGCTCAGGTGGTGCGTTTTGCCCCGGATGAGCCCACCGGCTGGAACCTGCTGGCGCAAGCCTATCGTGAAGCGGGCCAGCCGGCGCGCGCGATCAGCACGCTCAACAACGCTTTGCTGGTCAGGAAGGATACGCCGGCGACTTTTTATCTGCTGGGCGAAAGTTATAACGACATCGGCCGTCCGCAGGCGGCAGTGGACGCCTATCAACAGGCGCTCAAGCTGAACCCTGAATTTGCGCGGGCGTGGTTGGGTCTGGCGCAGGCCTACATCGGGCTGGGGAGATATTCCGAAGCCGGAGAAATAGTCAAGGTGCTTGAGAAGCTGGACCCGCGCCTGGCTTCAGAGTTGGGAAATGCGTTGTCCCGACGCCAATAATTTATTTCTTCGTTTTGAGTGCGGGCGTCAGATGCGGCGCAATCAACTTTAACATTTCAACGAATACTTTCGGGGTGCCGGCAACGACGTTGCCGCTTTGCATGTAGTTTTCGTTGCCTTCGAGGTCGCCGATCAGTCCGCCGGCCTCGGTGATGAGCAGGCCGCCCGCCGCAATGTCCCATGGGCTCAGGCCCAGCTCCCAGAAGCCATCCAGGCGTCCCGCCGCGACATAAGCGAGATCGAGCGCGGCCGCGCCCGGCCGGCGCACGCCGGCGGTTTTTTTGATCATGTCGCGGAACATTGCCAGATAGGTGTCGACGTGCTCGAACTGGCGAAACGGAAAGCCGGTGCCGATCAGGCTGGCATGGAGTTCCGCGCGCTTGCTGACGCGCAGCCGGGTTTCGTTGAGGTGCGCGCCACGGCCGCGCGTGGCGGTGAAGAGGTCGTTGCGGCCGGGATCGTAGATCACGGCCTGACTGACCACGCCTTTGTGCGCGAGCGCGATCGACACCGCATATTGCGGAAAGCCGTGCAGGAAGTTGGTGGTGCCGTCGAGCGGATCGATGATCCACTGATATTCGGACTTGCCCGAGGCGCCGCTTTCCTCTGCTAGAATCGAGTGATCGGGATAGGCTTCATGCAAGATCCGTATGATCGCCTGCTCGGCTTCGTGATCCACTTCGGAAACATAATCGTTCGCCGCCTTTTCCTTGACGGCGACGATGTCGAGATTACGAGTGGCACGGTTGATGATGCTGCCGGCGCGGCGCGCGGCTTTCACCGCAATATTGAGCATCGGGTGCATGATGAGCTGGAGTTTTTGGCCACAGAGGCCACAGAGTTCACAGAGGTTTGATCCTGATGTGATTTTTCCTCTGTGTTCTCTGTGGCCTCTGTGGCTGTAAAGGTTGTGTATTGTAGTGAATAATCTCTCTGCACTCAAAAATATCCGCTTCGTGCTGTGCGAAACCAGCCATCCCGGCAATATCGGAGCGGCGGCGCGCGCGCTGAAGACCATGGGGCTGTCGCAACTCTACCTGGTCGGCCCGAAACGCTTTCCCGACCCGGAGGCGGAGTGGCGCGCATCGCGCGCAACCGACGTGCTGGCCGGCGCCAGGGTCTGCGGCAATCTCGATGAAGCGCTTGCCGGGGCGGCATTCTCGGTGGCGTGCTCGGCGCGCAGCCGCGAGGTCGCCGTGCCGGAGGTGACAGTGCGCGAAGCGGCGGCGCAATTGGTCGAGGTTGCCCGCACGCAGGCCGTGGCCGTGGTTTTCGGCAACGAGACTTATGGACTCACCACCGCCGAAGTGAACAAGTGTCGTCTGATCGCGACCATTCCGGCCAATCCCCGGTATTCATCGCTCAACGTCGCCGCCGCAGTACAGGTGTTTGCTTACGAGTTGCGCATGGCCGCGGGCGGGCAGGTAGCGCATGACGAACCGCGCGTGATGGCGAGCCACGAGGAAGTCGAGGGTTTTTATGCCTGCCTCGAGCAGACCATGGTCGAAACCGGCTTCCTCAATCCCGAGCATCCGAAGAAGCTCATGCCGCGGCTGCGGCGCCTGTTTGCGCGCGCGCAACTGGAAAAGGAAGAGGTCAATATTCTGCGCGGCGTACTCAAGGCACTCAGAAATCCCAAGAAGCGCAGTTAGCCTATTCGGGGGGATAAGTGCCATGTAACGTATTGTTTTTATTTGGATTATGGTTGATGCTTGCCAGTAGTCGATTGAATTACTAGGATATTGCATGCTCCCGCGTCCTAAAATCATGGAAAACTGATGTTTCCCCGCCTCGAGGAAGAGATTGCTGTCGTATTCGAGCGTGATCCGGCTGCGCGCAATACCTGGGAAGTCATTACCTGCTACCCGGGATTCCACGCCCTGCTGTTTCACCGCCTCGGGCACTGGCTGTGGGGCGCCGGCTTCAAATGGCTGGCGCGTTTGACCTCCCACCTGGGGCGCTGGCTGACGGGCATCGAAATTCACCCCGGTGCAAACATAGGACGGCGTTTTTTCATCGACCACGGCATGGGGGTGGTGATCGGCGAAACCGCGGAAATCGGTGACGACTGCACGCTCTACCATGGTGTCACGCTCGGCGGCACGTCGTGGAACAAGGGCAAGCGCCATCCCACCCTCGGCAACGGCGTGGTGGTGGGCGCCGGGGCGAAGATTCTCGGCCCCATCATGATTGGCGACGGCGCCAAGATCGGTTCCAATGCCGTGGTGGTGAAGGACGTGCCGCCGGGAGCGACTGCCATCGGCATCCCTGCGCGCATTGTCGAAGAGCAGGGCGCGAACGGACGTTTCGCGGCCTATGCGCTGGGCAAGGACGCAAACGACCCGGTGGCGAAGGCCCTGCACGAGCTCATCGATCACAGCGTCGATACCGACAAACGTATCGATCAGATCCTGGCTGATCTGAAACGCCTGGGCATGCAACTCGAAGAGCATCGGGCGACGAAATTCGATGGGAACCATTTGAATAAAATGGTTGACTAAATCTGTCGGGTAATATAATGTTGACGAAAATACTCATGTATTGTGTTTTTTCCATATCCTATTGATTAATTATGATATTTTAGAGGTGGCCCATGAGACTGACGACTAAAGGGCGATTTGCCGTTACCGCGATGGTTGATCTGGCGATGCGTCACGGCAGCGGGCCGGTGACGCTGGCTGAAATCAGCGCGCGCCAGAAGATTTCGCTGTCGTATCTCGAGCAATTGTTCGGCAAGCTGCGGCGCCATCAACTCGTCGAGAGCGTGCGCGGCCCGGGCGGCGGCTACTGCCTCGCCAAGAACGCGGCGGAAGTGTCGGTCGCTGAAATCATCCTCGCCGTCGACGAACCGATCGATGCGACGCAATGCGGCGGCAAGGAAAACTGCCGCGACGAACAGAAGTGCATCACCCACGATCTGTGGGCAACGCTTAACGATCGCATTTTCGATTACCTCGAATCGGTAAACCTGCGACAGCTGGTCGACAACCAGAAGGCGAAAGAAGCCGGAGTCGCGCAGGTGCACGATATGCGCAGTATGACGAGCAAGCGCGTGGCCGTTTCCGCTTAGCGCGAGATGGGTAATGTGTGATGGGTAATGAGCAGGAATCATTTCGCTTTGCCACCATTAATAGCCACCCATCACCCGTCACCCATCACCCGTAACGGGTTTTGATAATGACACACGTTTACTTCGATCACAACGCGACCACGCCGCTCGACGACAAAGTCCTGGAGGCGATGCTGCCGTATCTGCGCGGCGGGTTCGGTAATGCCTCGAGCCGTCACGAGTTCGGCACCGTTGCGCGCAAGGCGGTGGACCGGGCGCGCGAGCAGGTCGCGGCGCTCATCGGCGTGCAGCCGGTGCAGGTGATCTTCACCAGCGGCGGCACGGAAGCGAACAATCTCTTCATCAAGGGTGCGGCCTCCTACCTCAAGCCGACCCAGATTGCGGTAAGCGGCATAGAGCACCCGTGCGTAACGGCGCCGGCGCGGGAACTCGCACGCCAGGGCTGGAAATTCAGGAAGCTCGCGGTGACGCGCGACGGGGCAATCGACCTGGCCGATGTCGAGGCCGCGCTCCGGGAGCCGACCGGGCTGGTATCGGTAATGCGGGCCAGCAACGAGACCGGCGTCATCCAGGATGTCGCGGCAGTGGCCGAGCGCGCGCGCGCAGCGGGGGCGTTGATGCATACCGACGCAGTGCAGGCGCTGGGCAAGATCGCCGTCGATTTCAACGCGTTGAACGTGCACGCCATGACGCTCTCGGCGCACAAGATCTACGGTCCGAAGGGCGCCGGCGCGCTGGTGGTGGACAAGCGGCTGGAATTGCGGCCCCTTTTGAGCGGCGGTGGCCAGGAACGCGACCTGCGCTCGGGCACCGAGAACGTGCCGGCGATCGTCGGCTTCGGCGCGGCGTGTGAACTGGCGGCGGGGCGCATGAGCGAACTGGCCCCCCGGCTCGCCGCCATGCGCGAGAGGCTGGAGCGTGGGCTCAGGGAAATGGGCGCGGTGATTTTCGGCGCCAACGCCGTGCGCATTCCGAACACGTCCTATTTTGCCTTCAAGGGCATAGACGGCGAAACGATGGTGATCGAGATCGACAAGGTGGGTTATGCGGTGGCTGCCGGCGCGGCCTGTTCGAGCACGAGCACCGAGCCTTCCGCGACACTGCTGGCGATGGGCGTGCGGCCGGAACTGGCGCGCGGCGCGGTGCGCTTCAGCCTCGGCGCTGCCAACACGATGCAGCAGGTGGATGAATTTTTGGGTGCGCTGGCGGGCGTGGTGCAGCGCCTGCGGCGCCTGACGGCGATTGCAGTTTAAAGAGGATTTGCCACAGAGGATTCCTTTTAATACCTTCTTTTTAATACCCACTCGATGGGTACGCTCGACGGGTACACAGAGGATTCCTTTCAATACCCGCTTGACGGGTACACAGAGATTGATATGAACTGTTTTTCCCCGGGTTTGTTTTTCTCTGTGTACCCCTCAAGGGGGTATTGAAAAGAAACCTCTGTGATCTCTGTGGCTACTTTTGGGGGTGAAGTATGGCAATACAGTTGACGGAAAGTGCGGCAAACCAGATCAGGAAAGCGCTGATGAAGCGCGGCAGCGGCATCGGCTTGCGGTTGGGCATCAAGAAAGTCGGCTGTTCGGGCTGGGCGTACGTCTTCGATTATGCCGACGAGGCCCGCCCCGGCGATTCCACATTCGAAGCGCACGACGCCAAGCTGGTGATCGATGCCGAAAGCTTGGCCACGCTCGACGGCGCGGTGCTGGATTTCCGCAAAGAGGGCCTGAAGGAAGCGTTCAAGATCGAGAATCCGAACGTCGACGCCACTTGCGGCTGCGGCGAGAGCTTCAGCGTGAAGGAAAAACAGTAAACAGTGAGCGGTAAGCAGTGAGCAGAGAAAACCGACATTCAACCGCTCACCGCTTGCTGCTAACCGCTTACCAATAGCGGAGCGACAGAAATGAGCACTACTACAGCACTGGAAAACCTGGTCAACCAGCCTTACAAGCACGGTTTCGTGACCGATATCGAGTCCGACGTCGCGCCCAAAGGGTTGAGCGAGGACACCATCCGGCTGATCTCGGGTAAGAAAAACGAGCCGCAATGGCTGCTCGAATTCAGGCTGAGCGCCTATCGCCACTGGCTGACGATGGCGGAGCCGGCGTGGCCCAACGTGCACTATCCCAAGATCGACTTCCAGAACATCAGTTACTACTCGGCGCCGAAGCCGAAGAAACTGAAGAGCATGGACGAGGTCGATCCGGAACTGCTGCGCACGTTCGAGAAACTGGGCGTGCCCATGAACGAGCGCGCGGCGCTCGCCGGCGTCGCGGTGGACGTCATTTTCGATTCGGTGTCGGTTGCCACCACCTACAAGCAGAAGCTCGCCGAAGTCGGCATCATTTTCTGTTCGATTTCGGAAGCGGTGCGCGATCACCCCGAACTGGTGCGCAAGTACATGGGCAGCGTGGTGCCGACGGGCGACAATTATTACGCGGCGCTCAATTCCGCGGTGTTTACCGACGGCTCGTTCTGCTTCATCCCCAAAGGCGTCAAATGCCCGATGGAGCTGTCGACCTATTTCCGCATCAATACTCAGGATTCGGGTCAGTTCGAGCGCACGCTGATTGTCGCCGAGGAAGGCGCCTCGGTGTCCTACCTCGAAGGCTGTACGGCGCCCAAGTTCGACACCAACCAGTTGCACGCGGCGGTGGTGGAACTCATCGCGCTCGACAACGCCGACATCAAGTACTCGACGGTGCAGAACTGGTACGCGGGCGACGAGAACGGCGTG
>CAYIRZ010000084.1:0-9973 GCA_964365845.1 uncultured Streptomycetaceae bacterium | reverse complement strand
CCATGAACGCGACGCGGCCGAGTTCGCCGCCGTCGATTTTTTCCTTGATGATGCGTATGCCCGCCATCAGCCGCGCGCTGTGGCCGACCGTCACGGTGACGCCATATTGCTTCTGCAGCGCTTCGATCTTCAGGCCGTCGGACAGGGTCTGGGCAATCGGCTTCTCGGTGTAGACGTGTTTGCCGGCCTTGGCGACCATTTCCGCCATCGGCAGGTGCTGCTCGTTGGGCACGGTGAGGATCACGCCCTTGATCTCGGGATTCGACAGCATGGCCTTCATGTCGGGCACCGCGGGCACGCCCATTTCCTTCGCGAAGGTGGCGCGTTTTTCCTCGGAACGGCTGTAGCCGGCAATGATGCTGACCTTGTCGGATTGCTTGGCGGCGCGGGTCAGGACTTTGGCCCAGCGGCCGAGGCCGACGATGCCGACTTTGACGGGGGTGGTGCTCATGCCAGGCTTCTCCTCACGATTAAACACTTGCGGAAAGGGATATCTCGTAATATCGTATTATGGTATTACGATCTGGTCAACCATCATGGATCCTCTGCCCACCCTGGAAGTACAGAAAATGGCTGCGCCCCTGCGCCAGCAGGTGCTGGACGGCCTGCGCCAGGCCATCATCGACGGCCGGCTCGCGCCCGGTGCGCGGTTGATCGAGCGCGAACTCACCGAAATGATGGGCGTGTCGCGCACCGTGATCCGCGAAGCGCTGCGCCAGCTCGAATCCGAAGGCCTCATCGCCATCATCCCCAATAAGGGGCCGGTGGTGCGGGAACTGACGCTGGCCGAAGCCCGCGACTTGTATTCGATCCGCGCCGTGCTCGAAGGATTTGCCGCGCGGCTGTTTGTCGAGAACGCCGGCGACGCGCAGATGAAGCAGCTCGCCCAGGCGCTCGACGTGGTGGCCGGCGCCTACGAGCGCGGCGATGCGCAGGAAGTGCTGGAGACCAAGAATCGTTTCTACGATGTGCTGTTCGCGGGCGCCGGCAGCGAGACCTTGTCCTCGATGCTGGGCACGCTGCATGCGCGCATCTGGCGCTGGCGCGCGCTGGGCCTGTCGCATCCGCAGCGCTCCGCCGAACGCTCCAAGGAAAGCGTCAAGGGCCTGCGCGCGATTCTCGCCGCGATCAGGAAACGCGACGCCGAGGCCGCCGAGAAACTCACGCGCGAAGAAGCGCAGCACGCCGCCGCCGAGATCATACGGCTCATCGAAAAGCCCGCCCGCTAGGAGTTTGTCGGACTTGGGTTCGACAAACTCCTAAGGCGGACGGCTATAATGCAGTCTTTGCAGGCCATGCGTTTCAGCGGGAACTTTCGTTCGCGATGCGTGGCCATTCGGGGAAATCATGGAAAAACCGCCGGGCGACAGGCCCTTATCTGAAACATCCGCGCAGGCCCGCTTCCTGACGCAAATGATAGAAGAGCGCAAAAAAGTGGCGGTGTACCTCGTCAGCGGCATCAGGCTCGAGGGCGAGATCGTGGATTTTGACCAGTTCGTGATCCTGCTGAAGGGGGCGGCGGTGACGGACGCGGTGTATAAGCATGCTGTGTCCACTATTCAGCCGGTAGAGGAGGGTGCCCGTCCGATGACCGTCAGCAGGACCAGGGAAGGCGAGAGCCGCACATCCACCATCAGGCAGGCGAGGCCCAGAACGGTCAGGAGACCGGACGAGAGCTGAGCGTCCGCCGGGCAGGTCGCCAGGCATAGCTATACGGGGGATGAATCTCTGTGGTATGAGGTTTTGCGTTTAGAAAGGTCAGCCGACATGCGCGTGGGATTCATAGGGTTGGGAACGATGGGCGCCCACATGGCGCTCAATGTGCGGGCAGCGGGGCACGAACTCGTCGTGCATAACTGCGCCGGTTACGCGATCCAGACGGCGCTGGCCGAAGTGTTCACGAGCGTTGCCAATCTCACGCACGCCGAGATGACCGAAGCTCTCAACCGCGGCTGGGCCGGACGCGACTCGCGCGTTGCCATGCTGCTGCAGGAAGAGCGCGCCGGCGTCGCGATCAAGGTGCCGGCCGCGGCGATCGAGGCCGTGCTCGAGCGGGACGGTTGACCGGGCCGCCGGCGATTGCGGTTTAAATAATATTTTTGTAAGGGGGAGGTCATGCCAAACGACGTCGCTCGCAATCTTCTTGCGGTGGACGCGCTCGAAGTGCAGGTGCTGGTGGACAATGTCACCGACAGCCTGTCCACCGTGCCGAAGGACGTGACCAACGAGGTCGCGGTGCTGATGAAAAACGGCAGCCTCAAGATGGCCGCGGGGGAATACCGCTGTTGCGCGCACCATGGCCTCTCGCTCATCATCACCGCGCGCGTCGGCAACGACAAACAGATGCTGGTGTTCGACGCCGGCCCCGAAGCCTATACGATGACGCGCAACGGCGCGCTGCTCAAGGTGCCGTTCGGCGACGCCGGCGCGGTGGTGCTCTCGCACGGCCACTGGGACCACGCCGGCGGGTTGGTGGAGGCGGTGCGCCAGGTGACGGCGATGAACGGCGGCAAGCGCGTCGAGTGCCACGTCAACCCGGGCATGTTCGTGCCGCGCGGCACGCTGCGCCACGGTGGCGAGCCGCTGCCGCAGAAACCGGTTCCCAGCCCCGAGGAACTCGTCGCCGCGGGTGCGACCGTCGTCAACGCGCCGGACGCGCGGCTGCTGCTCGACAATTGTTTCTATCTGAGCGGCGAGATTCCGCGCGTGACGCCCTACGAGAAAGGGCTGCCGGGGCACCTGAAGCGCAGCGCGGACGGAAGCGCGTGGGAGCCGGACCCCTGGATCATGGACGAGCGCTACGTCGCGGCACACGTGAAAGGCAAGGGCGCGGTCGTGTTCACCGCGTGCTCGCACGCCGGCGTGATCAACGTGCTGAAGAACGCACGCAACGTCTTCGGCGACGTGCCGCTGCACGCGGTGATGGGCGGGTTCCACCTTTCCGGACAGCAGATCGAGGAAATCATCCCCGACACGATCAACGACATGAAGAGTTTCGGCCTGAAGCGCATCGTCCCGGCGCACTGCACCGGCTGGCGCGCGGTCGGCGCGCTGGTTCAGGCATTCGGCGAAGAACTCATCGTGCCTTCGGCGGTGGGCAGGCAGTTTGTTTTTTGAATCAAAGATTACAGGGCTATAAAGTAAAGCCCCGACCCTTTGGTTCTTGCTTATGCGGCGACGATATGCTGGCGCCATCGGCGGTGGGGCGGAAGTTCAAGTGAGTGCGTGGGGAATAAGTAGGGAATCTTCATCAGTATAAGGGCTCGTCGGAAGCGGTTAACGCTGCAACGACTTGGCCATTACGATCGCGACCCTCAAAGAGCGAGATTACCCGAGTTACGAAATTTCTATTTTCCTCGGGGCAGCAGCTATACCAGGATTCCAGGTACGCCCGAAAGCTTTTATAAGAAGACGATTTTTCGAGATTCAGGTATCCGATCGCCTCCAGGCTGCCGGGCGTGTTTTCGAGCAACGGCAGCAGCCATGCTGCAAGAAGTTCGTTTTTCTCCCTGAGATACGGGTTCCCCTCGAGTTTTTCCCGATTCTCGCTGTACCATTCTGCAATCGATTTGTTCGGCGGCAAGTGCCGGTGTTTCTCGCTTAAGAGACGCTCCGCATATTCCCGGAAAGCAGGGGCATATTCCCTCCAGTGCGGATTCGGTGGCGAGAGTTCCCAGCTTGACGCCACCCGATTAAGCGCAAATATCGATACTGCCTCACACAGTGTTTCTTCAAACCATTGATGGTCACGGGCCGATTCGTCATGGCTGATTTCCCGATACTCGTAGTTGGTAAAGATGTGGCATAGCTCATGCGAAAACTGATACGCGAACTGATCCCAGCGCGCGTCCTGGACGTTTAAGAGAACGAGGTACGCTCCATCAGGAGATTTTTCGAGAAGGACTCGCGGTCCCTGTTTGCTGGACTCGACCAGTACCCGGTCCGAAGCGTGCTGCGGAAAATAGGGCAGCAATACATTTGCGACAGAACCCAGGACCGTTTCTATATCCCGCACCCGGGCCGTTCCCCAGTCACCGTGTTTGACGTGGATCGCTATTCGGGTGGGCGGCGGCGTCAAATCTGTCGCGAGCGCCGATGAGTCAATCAAAAAGATTGCTGTAAAACCGGCGAGAATCGATAGTAATCGCATGTGTGCTCAAACTGCTTCTGTTGGACGAAGCTGTTATAAGCAACTAGCGGGCCATGCGGGGGCGGATGTTCTAACCGTTTGATAAAAAAGAAAAATTATTGAGCGCTACCCGATTTCATCCAGGCTGGTTCTGCGCCGATCGCACTAAACCGGTGCGTCCGGGCTACATGCGCACCTGGTAGGTGCAAAAGGTCAAATTCGCTAATCCGCGCGCGATGGAGGAATGACAAGGTTGAGATCAAAGAGGGCTGCCGAGCCCGGCCGCGCGCAGAGCGGCTTCATCCGGGCCTCTGCCGGCGCAGCAATCGGCAAGTTTGCCGTCGACGACCACGGCGGGGACACTGCGGATACCGTATTGCTTTGCTTTCTTTGAGACTCCCGGTTTGTGCATGTCGAGGATTTCCACCTCGCACGACGGGCAGGCGATCTTGTTGATGAGTGTGATCGTGTCTTCGCACACGGCGCATCCGGCGCTAAACACTTCGATTTTACGGGTTGTGGTCATGGTTGTTCTCCTTGTAAGTTTTACGTAAAGGAATGTCATTCATTTACGTCTCGAATCTCCCCTCGCGATCCCTCATCCCCGACCCTTCTCCCGAGGGGAGAAGGGAGGCACATGCTTCCTCTCTCCCCCGGGAGAGAGGTCAGGAGTGAGGGCTGGAGGGGGCGGGGGTGAGGGATTGAGCGTGTCATGCAGTCAAGAAAAGCTCAATAATGCGCCTTGGCTTGCTGTCCGCTCCCGCCTGAGACGCATGCAGGGCATGGAGCGATCGTAGCCGATTTGGAACGGCTGCCGAGAAAGATGGCAATAACGAGCAAGACAACCCCACCCGTCGTCAGCCAGTTGGATTCGAAATAAAACTTGCCGATCAGCACTATAATCGATGCGGCCATGCCGAGAAGCAATGCGGCGATGCTGCCTGTGCGGCGTGCTTGAAGCGCAAGCACGCCAACCGCCACGACGAGGAAAACAGCCGTCAGCGGCAGCAAATACGGCGTGTAATCGACGAATTCCAAGCCAAGCGCGCTGAGCACGGCCGCATATGCCGGGAAGCATAGCGGACAGGCCAGCTTGGGCATCAGCGCCACGCCGATTGCCGGGAATGAGGCTGCTGTTGACTGCCATCGGGTCTTCGCTAGCTTGGCGGGTGATGCGCGCAATAACGCCGAGCAAATGGTTTCCAGTGGCGGAGTACGGCTCAACTTTCCGTGCAAATCGGAGTAGACGCGGCAGGCGCCGGCTCCTGAGACTGGGCCGGCCCCGGCAATATCCTCGCCGTCGACGAGTATCGTCGGTGACCCGTAAGATCGCGCGTATTCGGGGCTGTCCGGCGCGGCGCGCTCCCACTCTCGCCAGCGCGCCGAAACGCCGGTCCGGGTAAACGCTTTGATCAACAGAGAGCGCGTCTGCGCCACATTGGGACAATCGGCATCGTAGATCAACTCTACATTCATTACGAATCCTCCGTGCTTTCCAATGCGTCGAGTATCGGGCATTCGCTCGTCGGGCCTTTACCCCGGCACGCGGAAGCCAGCTTCGTGAGCGCGCATTTGATACGCTGCAAGTCTTCGATCTTCTGGTTGACGGCCGCAATCTTCTGGCGCGCGTGCATTCTGATGTCGGCGCAGGTCGTGTCGGGTCGCATGCGCAAGGACAGCAAATCTCGGATTTCAGTCAGCGAAAATCCGAGCAACTGCGCTTGCCTGATGAACCGCAAACGCCGCACTGCATCGTCGGCATAAAGCCGATAGCCGGATGCGGTTCGCGATGGCTTGGGCAAAAGCTCGCGCCGTTCGTAGTAGCGTATGGTCGTGACGTTTACGCCGCCACGGCTAGCCAGCCTGCTGATCGTCAGCGAGTTCGGATTGCTCATGGCATCCTCCGTATAACGACACTATAAACCCAGTACCTAGGTATAAAGTCAAGAGAAGGGGCACGGCCATCGCTTAGCACGCCCGGCAAGACGTTTCCACTGCCCGGTCAGGGGGCGGCGCATGCCGCGAACATGGAATAACGAGAAGATCCAACGGGCATTTTCAGGCATGATGCTTTCCAGGAGTTAATCACTTACGTATACTTAAAACAGGCGCGGCCGTTGAAGAGGGTTGATTTATATCAAGTGAAAAAGCATGACTTTCGGGATAATCAGAACCTGGAAAAGAAACTTTTCAACAATTGGCTTCTCTATATAGATGCCGTGCCCGTTACCGGGACAAATCAGGGTTGACAGCGTGATCAGGCATTCAAACCGTTATTTTTTCGCGCTCTGCCGCGTGGTCGTCCTCGCGCTGCTGTTTGCGCAGGCGGCTTATGCAGCCCACCCCTGCGTCACGCCGGGGATGTCTGCCGCCGGCGCGATGTCCGGACAGATGGGCGCCGATTGCGATATGCCTGCCGAGCACGCCGGCAATCTGTGTGTAATAAACTGCGCGGATAACGACAAGTTGTCCGCTTCCCCGCCTTTGCTCGTACCGCTCCTGCCGACCGAAGCGATCCTGGTTCTGCCGCCGTTGCTGGACAACACCCACGCTGCGATGGCAATGTGCAGCCTGATTGGGCCGGTGCGGGATCCTCCCAAAGCCATTCGTTTCTGCAGCTTCCTGATCTGATCCTCCTCCGGGTGTAGTGGTGCGCCGCAGTCGCGGCTGCCTGTCTTTCTTTGCGGAGGTGTGTCATGTCGTCAATCCAGTTCGGAGCATTCCCAGGGTGGTGTCACCTTCGTGTGGCGCGCGTGCCCCTCGGACGTTATCTGCAAGCCGTGCTTTGGTCTGTGGCCGCCGGGCTACTGCCGGCGCTGGCCGCCGAGCCGTCGCGAGCGGCCCAGCCACGGCCGCCAATTTACGGTGCCACTTCGCTCACAGACGTGGTGGCCGAGGCGCTGCAGAACAATCCCGAGATCCAGGCAGCCCGCAAGGAAAAAGAGGCGGCACAGCACAGAGTTGCGCCGGCGGGCGCGCTCGACGATCCGATGCTGGAGGCCGGGTTCATCAACCTGCCGACCAACTCGCTGCGGTTTGACCGCGAAGATATGACGATGAAAATGATCGGCCTGTCCCAGCGCCTGCCCTACCCGGGCAAACGCGGGCTGCGCCAGGACGTCGCGACCAAGGATGCGGAGACTGTCGGTTACGGCTACCAGGAAACCGTTAACCGCGTCGCGCGCGACATCAAGACCGCCTATTTCGATCTGGGCCTCACGATCGAAATGACCAGGCTGGTCGAGAAAAACAAACTGATCCTCGATCAGTTTCTGCGCATTGCCGAGGCACGCTACGGGGTGGGACAGGGAACCCAGGCCGACGTGCTCAAAGCACAGACGCAGTTGTCCAAAATGGTGGACGAGTTGCTCAAGCTCGCGCGCGAACGGCCGACGATAGAAGCAGAACTCAATCGCATGCTCGGCCGCAGTGCCAATGTTGCAGCGCCATTACCAGAGCCACCGCAATTGCGCGAGGAAATCCTGAAATTGGAATCGTTGCGTGAAACCTCCCTGACGCAGCGCCCGCAATTGCTCGCACTGCAAAGTATCGTTTCGCGCAATGAAAAAGCGCTGGATCTGGCGCGCAAGGACTACTACCCCGACTTCGATGTGCGCTTGTCGTACGGCCAGCGCGACAACATGCTGGACGGCACCAGGCGCTCCGACATGGTGAGCCTGACCGTGGCGATCAACCTGCCGGTGTGGCGCGAGAACAAGATTGCCCCACGCGTGGCGGAGTCCCTGGCGATGCGCGATCAGGCCCTGAGCCTGTATCAGGCGCAGCGCAACGAGGTGGACGCCAAACTGCGTCAGCAGGCGGCGGCGGTCGAGCAAAATCTGAAATCGGCACGGCTGTACCAAACCGCCATCCTGCCGCAAGCCCGGCTTACGGTTGAATCGGCGCTGGCCGCATACCGGGTCAATCGGGTCGATTTCCTGACGCTGCTCGACAGCCAGATGACGGTGTTCAACTACGAAATCAGCCTTGTGACAGCCATGGCCAGCTACAACAAGGCGCTCGCGGAAATCAATCTGCTCACCGGCAAATCACCCGATTAACTCGAATATATATGTCAGCGGAGCCTCATGTGAAATCCATCGCCAAACTCATAGTTGTTGTCGCCCTGGTCGCAGCCGCCCTTGCTTCAGGGTATTGGTGGGGAAGCAGGAAGGATGAAGGCGGAAGGATGAAGGCGGAAACCGCCGGCGCAAGCAATGCGGATTCCGCAAAAAAATCCGAACGCAAGATTCTTTATTACCGCAACCCGATGGGTCAACCTGACACCTCGCCGGTGCCCAAGAAAGCGCCCGATGGCATGGACTATGTGCCCGTGTATGCCGACGAGGAAGTGGGGACGCAGGCGGATAAGCCCAAAGGGAAGATTCTCTACTACCGTAACCCGATGGGCTTGCCCGACACCTCGCCGGTGCCGAAGAAGGACCCGATGGGAATGGATTATGTGCCTGTCTATGAAGGAGAGGGCCCGGCCGCAAGCGGCCCCGTAGTGAAGATCAATCCCGACAAGGTGCAGAAGCTCGGCGTGCGCACTGAAACCGTGGAATTGCGTGAACTCACCCGCACCGTACAGGCCGTGGCGACGATACAGGCGAACGAGCGCCAGTTGCATACCGTCTCGCCCAGATTCGAGGGCTGGATCCAGAAACTCCACGTGAATACGACCGGCCAGTTGGTGCGCCGGGGCGAGCCGCTGCTCGAGGTCTACAGTCCCGATCTCGTGACCGCACAGCAGGAATATCTGATCGCATGGAAAGGCGTGCAGTCCGTGAAAGGCGCAAGTCCCGAGGTCGAAGCGAGCATGCGCACGCTCGTCGACAGCGCGCTGCAGCGGTTGCGTAACTGGGACATTTCCGAGGCGGAGCTGCAGCGGCTGCAGCAAGAGGGCAAGGCACGGCAATCGATCACGCTGCGCGCGCAGGCAAGCGGCGTGGTGATGGAGAAACAGGCTGTCGCAGGCATGCGATTCATGCCGGGCGAAATGCTCTACCAGATCGCGGACCTGTCTTCGGTGTGGGTGCTGGCGGACGTGTTCGAGCAGGACCTTGGATTGGTGCGCCTGGGGCAGTCGGTAAAAATCAGGGTTGACGCTTATCCGGACAAGGCCTTCACCGGCAAGGTGACGTTTATCTACCCCACCGTCATGCCGGAAACCCGCACCGCCAAGGTGCGAATCGAACTGCCCAATCCGGCCGGCCAGCTCAAGCCCGCCATGTACGCACGAGTGGAGATCGCCTCCGGCAGAGGCCGCGGCAAGGTATTGGCCGTTCCTGATTCGGCCGTCCTCGACACCGGGACGCGCCAATTGGTGCTGGTGCAACGCGGCGAGGGCGCGTTCGAACCGCGCCCGTTGAAGCTGGGAATGCGCACCGACGGTTACATCGAAGTACTCGACGGGATCAAGGCCGGCGAGAGCGTGGTGGTCAGCGCGAACTTCCTGATCGACGCCGAGAGCAATCTCAAGGCGGCGTTGAGCGGCTTCGGCCACAGCGCCAACGGTTCCAAGCCTGGTGAGAAGGAGCAGGTGAAGCCCGGCGCGTCTGTCGCAGCACCCGCGCTCGCGAATCAACCGGCGGGCGCCAGCCCTGCCGCCGGCGATCGCGGGGGGCGCTGAGATGCTTGAACGCATTATCGAGTGGTCGGTCCGCAACGTGTTCCTGGTGTTGCTGACCACGTTCTTCATAGTCGCGGCGGGCATTTATGCGGTCATCAAAACGCCGCTCGACGCTATTCCCGACCTGTCCGACGTGCAGGTCATCATCTACACCGAATACCCGGGCCAGGCGCCGCAGGTAGTGGAGGACCAGGTCACCTATCCCCTGTCCA
>CAYIRZ010000083.1:7369-10013 GCA_964365845.1 uncultured Streptomycetaceae bacterium | reverse complement strand
GTCCTGCGCAGTGAAGGGTCTCAAGCCGGCCTTCGGCGCGAGCACCATCGCCGAGGGGATCGCGGTCAAGGAGCCCGGCAAACTGACCGTGCCCATTGTGCGGCGGCTCGTCAGCGACATCGTCCTGGTCGACGAAGGCGATCTCGAGCAGGCCATCGTGATGTTGCTCGAGATCGAGAAGACGGTGGCGGAAGGCGCCGGCGCTGCGGCCCTGGCTGCCGTGCTGAAGCACCGCGCGCGTTTCCTGGGGAAAAAGACCGGATTGGTGCTGAGCGGAGGCAACATCGATCCGCTGATGCTGTCCTCGATCATCGAACGCGGCATGGTGCGCTCGGGCCGGCTGGCGCGGCTGCACGTCGAACTGCGTGACCTGCCCGGCGCGCTGGCAAAGGTCACGGCACTGATCGCCGGACTCAACGCCAACATCGAGGAAATCCATCACCAGCGCGCATTCACCCATTTGCCGGTGCAAAGCGCTGAAGTCGAGTTCGTATTGCAAACGCGCAACCACGGACATGTCGCGGAAATCGTTGCAGCATTGCGGGATGCCGGCTTCGGCGCGCGGCAGCACGACGGAAATGGCTGATGACTGACGGTCCCGGTCGCCGATCCAAGGCATGTTGAAGCTGTCCCTCAGGCGCTCCGTTTATTTAGCATGGCTGCTGGTCATGGCGCATGCCGGCGCGGTGGCGCTGCTTTGGCCGCTGGCCCTGCCGCTGTGGGTCAAGGCAGCCATCGGCCTGGCGGTCATTGCCAGCCTGGTTTTTTTTCTGGGCCATGCGGCCTTGCTCAGGACACCGCAGGCGGTTATCGCTGTCGAGATAAAAGAGGATGGGAGCATTACCCTGCAGACCCGGCGCGGGGAATGGCACGAGTGCCGGCTGTCAGGGGACAGTTACGTGTCCCCCTGGTTGACGCTGCTGGTCCTCAGGCAGGAGAACAGGCTGACCCCGAGATATGTCGCGATCATGCCGGATAATGTCGATGCCGGAGATTTTCGCCGGCTGCGGGTGTGGCTGCGCTGGGCGGGACACCGTGCCGCAGAGCCGGAGGGCGAGCCCTGACGCTACGCATGGTCCTTTGTTCAGTTAACAGCCGTAGGGCGGGAATCCCTTCCCGCCGGGTTGTCGGGAAAGGAGAAGGTTGTTGACGCCAGCAAAACGCTGCGACTATTCTTGCAGGCAAATTCATCGGAAGCCATCGCCGTGAAAATCCACGACAAGCTCTACATCGACGGCAAATGGACGCCGTCGCAATCCTCCCGCCGGATCGACGTGATCAACGCCGCGACCGAAGAGGTGATCGCGCAAGTGCCCGACGGCACGGCGAAAGATGTCGCATTGGCGGTGCAGGCCGCGCGCAAGGCATTCGACGGCTGGTCGCGGACCGCGGCTGGGCAACGCGCGGAGTTTCTGCAGAAAATCGCCGACGGACTGGCCGCGCGCAGCGACGAAATCGCGCGCAGCATCACCGCCGAAGTCGGCATGCCGCTGAAGCTCTCGCAGCGCATCCAGGCCGGACTGCCGCCGCAGGTGATGGCGAGTTATGCCAAACTTCTCCACGAGTTCCGGTTCGAGGAAAAAATCGGCGACTCGCTGGTGCTCTACGAACCGGTCGGCGTAGTCGGCTGCATCACGCCCTGGAATTTTCCGCTGCACCAGATGGTGGCGAAAGTGGCGCCGGCGCTCGCCGCGGGTTGCACAGTCGTGTTGAAACCTTCCGAGGTCGCACCGTTGACCGCCTTCATGCTGGCGGAAGTGATCGACGGAATGGGCCTGCCTGCAGGCGTGTTCAACCTGGTGTGCGGCACCGGGCCGGTGGTCGGCGAGGCGCTCGCCTGCCATCCGGATACCGACATGATTTCCTTCACCGGCTCGACGCGCGCCGGCAAGCGCGTCTCCGAACTGGCGGCAGCAACAGTCAAGCGCGTGGCGCTCGAACTCGGCGGCAAATCGGCTGCGATCGTGCTCGACGACGCTGATTTCGCGCGGGCGATCAGGGGCACGGTCAGTTCATGTTTTCTCAACTCGGGCCAGACCTGTTCCGCGCATACGCGGCTGCTGGTGCCGGAAGCGCGCTACGAGGAAGCCGCCAAACTCGCGGTGGAGGCGGCAAAAACCTTCAACATCGGCGACCCGCTCGATGGGAAGACCCGGCTGGGGCCGCTGATTTCCGAGGTGCAGCGCGAGCGGGTCAGAGGCTATATCAGGAAAGGCATCGCAGAGGGCGCGCAACTGCTGCTCGGCGGTCCCGATCAGCCGCCGGGATTCAGCAAGGGCTATTTCGTTTCGCCCACCGTGTTCGGGCGCGTCGATCCGGACACGACCATCGCCCAGGAGGAGATCTTCGGCCCGGTGCTGTCCATTCTCACTTACAAGGACGAGGAGGACGCGGTGCGTATCGCCAACGGCACCATCTATGGGCTGGCGGGTGCGGTATGGTCCGGGGACAGCGCGCGCGCGCTGCGTGTTGCAGGCCGCATCCGTGCCGGCAGCATAGATGTGAATGGTGGCGGGTTCAACATCGAGGCGCCGTTCGGCGGCTACAAACAGTCCGGTTACGGGCGCGAATTCGGGCGCTTCGGACTCGAAGAATTCCTGGAAGTGAAAACACTGCAGCTCGCCCGTTAGGAGTTTGTCGGACT
>CAYIRZ010000083.1:1710-7269 GCA_964365845.1 uncultured Streptomycetaceae bacterium | reverse complement strand
TATATTTCGGATGTCATGGGCGGATTAAAGGGAAAAAAATAAATGCCGTTATACAAGACACTACTGCTTCTCCGGCGGCAGCTGCCAGGGGCAGTTGCGTACGCAGGAAGCGCACGACCTGTTCATGGCGGGGACTCGCTCGGGCAGGAACTTCCAGGGATCCGTATGAAAAAACGGCGGCTTAGCATGAGCGAAGTCTCGGTCGGCGGCGCTCTGCCGTGGGATGTGTTCGATGAAAACGGCCGTCTGCTCCTCGGCAGAGGGCACGTCATCGTCAGCGGTAATCAAATCGAAAGTTTGATCGAGCGCGGTCTTTTTACCACCGCCGATGCGAAGTGGAACCGCGACATGCAGACGCCGCCGGTGGCGCATGCGCGGCCATCCGCCGCTGCGTTGATTCTGGATGCGCGTTATCAACTTCAGGCCGCCTGTGCCCCCAACGCGCAGAAGGAGAACTTTGCGGAGCAGGTGACGCGCATATGTCAGCTGATACGGGACGCCTGCAAGCAAAGCCAGAACGTGGCACTGGCAACGATCCTGCACGAGCGAGACAGCCGCTATTCGATCCGGCACTCGGTGGATGTGGCGATCTGCTGCCACATCGTCGGCACCTCCATGGGCATTCAGGAGCAGGAGCTTTCGGCTATCGTGGCGGCCGCGCTCACCATGAATATCAGCATGCTCCGGCTGCAGGATGAACTGCAGGGCAATCGTCATCCGCTGACTGCCGAGCAACGCGAGGCGATTACGCAGCACCCGCAGCAAAGCGCCGCCATGCTGCAGCAGCTTGGCGTCACCGACAAGTTGTGGATCGATGCGGTCTTGAATCATCACGAAGCAATAGATGGCGGCGGTTATCCGTCGCACAAAAAAAACGACGAAATACCGTTGCCCGCGCAGCTCGTTGCGATGGCCGATGTCTACTGCGCCCGGGTTTCCGGCCGCGACTATCGCCCGTCGTTGCGCCCCAACACGGCGCTGAAGGCGTTGTTCCTCAACCAGGGGGCAACGATGAACAGGGATCTCGCCGGCCGCTTCGTCAAGGCAACGGGAATATATCCGCCGGGGACGCCGGTGCGCATCGCGAACGGCGAAATCGCCATCGTGATCGAGCAGGGGGAAAAAGCGAACACGCCCCTCGTCGCATCCCTGATCGGGCCGGGCGGTAATCGGTTTGTCGTTCCGATCCAGCGCGATACCAGCCGGCAAGCCTACACGGTAAGCGACGTCGTCGATTGGTCGACGGCCGGCCCGATTCCCAGCTTGCGGGTGCTCTGGGGCAAGGAAGGGGCGGTTGGCTAAGTGAACAAGCGTCGGCTCACACTGGGCGAGATTTCAATGGGCAGTGTTTTGTCGTGGGATGTGTACGACGAAGGCGGGCGGCTGCTGCTGGCAAAAGGGCATGTAATCGTCAGCAGCAACCAGATCGATGCTTTGATCGAGCGCGGCCTTTTTGCCACGGCCGATACCAGGCGGGATAGAGAGAAGGCGGCGCCGCCTGCGGAGGAAGAGCGCCCATCCGCTGTAGCGCTGATCCTGGAAACGCGCCGTCGGCTCCAGGGCGTATGCGCTCCGAACGCGCCGAAGGAGAATTTCCCGGAGCAGGTGATGCGCATGCGCCGGCTGATACGGGAGGCCTGCCGCCAAAGCCGGGACGCAGCGCTGGCGATGATCCTGCTCGGGCGCGAAGACCGCTATTCAATCCGGCATTCGGTGGACGCGGCGGTCACCTGCCACGTTGTCGGCACCGTCCTGGATATTCAGGAGCCGGAACTTTCCGCTATCGTGGCGGCCGCGCTTACCATGAATATCAGCATGCTCCGGCTCCAGGATGAGCTGCAGGGCAATCGCCATCCGCTGACTGCCGAGCAACGCGAGGCCATTGCACGCCACCCGCAACAAAGCACCGAAATGCTGCGGCAATCCGGCGTCACTGACGAGACGTGGATCGGCGCTGTTTTGAACCATCACGAGGCGATGGACGGCAGCGGCTACCCGGCGCACAAAAAAGGCGATGAAATACCATTGGCTGCTCGACTCGTATCGATGGCCGACATATACTGCGCCCGGGTTTCCGGTCGCGATTATCGCCCGTCGTTGCGCCCCAACACGGCGCTGAAGGCGTTGTTTCTGAACCAGAGCGGCGCGATGGACAAGGAACTGGCCGCGCGCTTCATCAAGGCCACTGGTATTTATCCGTCGGGCACGCCGGTGCGGCTCGAAAACGGCGAAATTGCCGTCGTGACCCGGCAAAGGGACAAAGCAAACGCGCCTGTTGTCTCATCCCTGGTCGGGCCACGCGGCGTTCCATTCGCCGTGCCGATCGAGCGCGATACCAGCCGGCAACTCTATGGAGTACGCGACGTCGTGGATTGGTCCGAGGTCGGCCCGATTCCCAGCTTGCGGTTACTATGGGGCAAGGAAGGGATGGTCAACTAGGAGTTTGTCGAACCTAAGCCCGACAAACTCCTAAAATGAAAAGTAAGAAGCTTAAGGGACGGCATACTAACGGCAATCAGCATGGGAGTATGAATGGCATGAGTGATCAGGGCGCGGTTCGTTATCGGCGTGAAGGCGTGGCGGCCCACATCATCTTTGATCGTCCGGCAGCTCGTAATGCGATGACCTGGACCATGTATGAGCAGCTCGCCGCAGCCTGCGAAAAAATCGCAGCTGACCACGAAGTGCGGGTGGCTGTTTTCCGCGGAGCCGGTGGCAAGGCATTCGTCGCCGGCACGGACATCGGCCAGTTCCGGGAATTCAAGACGGCGGAAGACGGCGTGGAATACGAGCGCAAGGTCGCAACATATCTTGCGCCTGTCGAAGAACTGCCGGTGCCGACACTCGCGGTGGTCGAAGGCTGGGCCATCGGCGGCGGACTGGCCATCGCCACGGTGTGCGATCTGCGCATCGCAACGCCGGGCTCGCGTTTCGGCGTGCCGATTGCGCGCACGCTGGGCAATTGCCTGTCGGTGGAGAACACCGCACTGCTGGTGGCGGCATTTGGTGTCGGGCGCACCAAGAGAATGCTGCTCCTCGCGGAAATGCTGAGTGCCGAGGAAGCAGCGGCGGCGGGTTTCCTGGCCGAGATCGTGCCGCCAGAAAATCTCGATGCGCGGGTGGGCGAATTATGCGCGCGCCTGGCCGGCAACGCGCCGGTTACCATGCGCGTCACCAAAGAGGCCATCCGGCGCCTGCTGCATGCCGGCATGCCCGAGGGTGCGGATCTGATCCGGCAATGCTATGGCAGCAGCGATTTTCACGTCGGTGTCGAGGCTTTCATGACCAAGCAGGAACCGAAATGGACGGGTTCCTGAGCGGTTTTCCGAACGATTTCAATTCCGCCGTTTGCGCAACGGCACCGTGTTGCGCGACATACCGATTGGGATTGCAATCGAGCCATCAGGTTTCTTCCGGCGGCTTGACCTGGCTGAACATTTTAAGCAACAGCAAGTCGTAGGCAAGCTTCAGCCCGCCGCAGATCACCAGCGGCCATCCAAAACCCGAGAGCGAAAGCAGGTAACCTGCAAAGATCGGACTGACCGCGGCAGCGAGGCTGCGCGGCACGGCCGTGACGCTTGCGGCGGCGGCACGTTCTCCGGGAGAGACCACTGCCATCACGTATGAAGTGCGCGCCGGCACATCCATCTGCGAGAAGAAGCTGCGCAGGAACAGGAACGCGAGCGCCAGCGTCAGCGTCGGCATGAACGGCACCAGGATCAGAAAAATATTGGCCGGGATGTGCGTGAACACCATGGTATTGATCAGCCCGTAGCGCGCGGCGAGCCTGGACGCCAGCAGTTGCGACAGCGCGCTCAGCACGCCGACCCAGAAAAAAATCGTGCCCGCCGCGCCGATGGAAAGCGCGAAACGGTCGAACAGCCACAACGCGAGCAGCGACTGCACGGCAAAGCCGCCGGCGAAGGCGTCCACGCTGAAGAGCGCCGCCAGCTTGTAGACGATGCGCCTGGATTTGCCGAGCGGCGTGGGCTGCTGTGGTTCGTCGTGAGTGTCGATCTTCGGCGACAGGCGGCGGTAAAGCAGCAGGCTGGCGGCACCCAGCACACCATAGAGCAAAAACATGCCGTGCAACGCCGACTTGATATCGAGTAGCAGAAAAGACGCCGCGAATGTCGGGATGCTTGCCGCTTGCGCGCCGATGGCACCGACCAGCGCGCCGACGAGGCTGTAGCGGGCAAACAGCGCGGTGCGCGACTTGGCGCTCACCGCACGGGCGAGCAGCGAGTGCTCGAGCGGAGAAAATACGCTGACATCACCGGCCGAGGGATTGAGCGTGCCGACAAAGGCCACGATCAGCAGAGGCCAGAAATCGGTGGCGAAGACGACGGCGATGCCGGTCGCGGTCATCAGCAGCGAAGCCGTCAGCAGCAGGCTGCGGCTGCGGTAGTGGTGAGCGATCATGCCGATGAGCAGCGTCATGATGCCGGAACCCAGCAGAGTGGCGGTCACGATGACCCCGATTTCAAGAGCGCCGTATCCCAGCAGTGTCAGATAGAAAGGCAGCAGCAGGCTCATGTAGCCGTCGCCGAAGGCGCGCAGCGCGCGCGTCCAAAGCAGGAGCCTGGCATCCGGCAGTGTTCCGGAGGGAACGAAAAAAGCGGCGAGAGTGGAGCGGGACATGAAGGCTCGCAGGTTAACAGGAAGTTTCCATGGTTGTCAGCAGCGCCGGTTTGGCGATACGGTATACTGCCTTCGCCATTTTGATACCGCGGAGGCGCGATGATAGACGTTTACAGTTGGGCTACGCCGAACGGCCACAAAGTACACATCATGCTGGAGGAGACCGGGCTGCAATACCGCGTACACGGCATCAATATTCGCGCCGGCGATCAGTTCAAGCCGGAATTCCTGAAAATCAGCCCCAACAACCGCATCCCGGCCATCGTCGATCACGACGGTCCCGGCGGCCAACCGTTGGCTCTGTTCGAGTCCGGCGCCATCCTGCTCTATCTCGCCTCGAAGTCAGGCGAATTCCTGCCGCTGGATCTGCATGAGCGCTGGCATTGCCTGCAGTGGCTGATGTGGCAGATGGGCGGAGTGGGGCCGATGTTCGGCCAGGCCAATCACTTCCGCCGCTATGCCAAAGAGAAGATCGCTTATGCGATCGAGCGTTATACCAACGAGGCGAATCGGCTTACCAACGTGCTCGACAAGCGCCTGGGCGAGGCGCGTTTCGTCGCGGGCAATGCCTACACCATCGCTGATATGGCGATTTTTCCGTGGATGCGCAACGCAGAAAGCCGCGGCATCGACATGAAGCTATATCCCAACGCCCAGCGCTGGTTTGACGAGATCGGCGCGCGCCCCGCGGTGCAGCGCGGCCTCAAGGTGCTGGCGGATGAAAGCGCCGCCGCGCCCATAGACGACAAGGCGCGCGACGTGATGTTCGGCAAGACGCAGTTTCAGCGGCGCTAAGTACTGCGGTAATGGATCAAGCCAAAAAGAACGTCGCGCTGTTGTCGGTGTGCCAGGGGCTGCTGCTCACCAACAATTCGGTGCTGATCACCATCAATGGTCTGGCGGGTTACGCGCTCGCCG
>CAYIRZ010000083.1:0-1610 GCA_964365845.1 uncultured Streptomycetaceae bacterium | reverse complement strand
TCGGCGGTTTCCTCGGGCCGGAAACCAGCAAGCTCACCAAGGATCTGGTGACGGGCCATACCTATGTCGGCCCTTATTTCACGCTCATCGGCTTCGCGCTGCTTGCGATCGTGGTGCAGCGCTGGCTTGAAATTCCGCCGCTGTCCGATGTGGAACGCAGAGCCGCGGGCAGACCGCTTGCCGAAATCGCGAAACAGCCCGTATTCATCGTCGCCGTGCTGTGCGGCATGGTGGGCTACGGCGTGATGAATTTCCTGATGACCGCCACGCCGCTCGCCATGGTCGCGTGCCAGCATCCGTTCGGTGACGCGGCTTTTGTCATCCAATGGCATCTGGCGGGCATGTTCGCGCCGTCGTTCGTGACCGGCGCATTGATCCAGCGCTACGGGCTGATGAAGATCATGCTGACCGGGGTGGCGCTGAACGTCGTTTGCGTCGCCATCGCGCTCGCCGGCGTCGGAGTGATGAACTTCTGGCTGGCCCTGACGCTGCTCGGCGTGGGCTGGAATTTCATGTACGTGGGCGCCACGACGCTGCTCACCGCCAGCCACACTCCGGCCGAACGCGCCAAGGTGCAGGGCGTCAACGACGCGGCAATTTTCTGCACCATGGTCGTGAGTTCGCTGTCCTCGGGCGCGCTGTTCAGTCAGCAGGGCTGGCAGACGATGAACCTGGCAGCCATCCCGTTTCTCGCGCTCGCCGCCGCCGGGATCGTGTGGCTCGCGTTCCTGCGCCGGCGTGCCGCGCAGGCGGCTTGACCATCGCGCGCCGCCTGCCGGTAGGGCCAAATTGAGGTAAAATCCCTGATTCAGCGGCAGGGCGCCCCGTGTAGCCTATGTATGTCGTTGTTTTTTAACTAAAAACGCGCCCAACAGCGTACTGGAGAAGATACCCCCATGAACCGACCCGCAACCGCGGCGCACGTCGTGCCCGATCTCGCATGTCCGGCGTACGTCACCAGCGAAAAACTCAAGCAGTGGGTTGCGGAAGTCGCGCAGCTGACCCAGCCCGATCGCATCACCTGGTGCGACGGCTCGCAGGAGGAGTATGACCGGCTGTGCAACGAGATGGTCGCCTCGGGCATGCTAATCCGGCTCAACCAGGCCAAGCGTCCCAATAGTTTCCTGGCGCGTTCCGATCCCGACGACGTCGCGCGCATGGAAGACCGCACTTTCGTGTGCAGCAAAAACAAGGAAGATGCGGGTCCTAACAACAACTGGGTGGCGCCGGACGAAATGCGCGCAACGCTGGGCGGTCTCTTCAAGGGTTGCATGCGCGGCCGCACCATGTACGTGATTCCCTACAGCATGGGCCCGCTCGGCTCGCACATCGCGCATATCGGCGTCGAGTTGACCGATTCGCCGTACGTGGTGGCAAGCATGCGCGTCATGACCCGCATCGGGCGCAAGGTGCTCGATGTGCTGGGCGCCAACGGTTACTTCGTGCCTTGCCTGCATTCGGTGGGCATGCCGCTTGCACCCGGACAGGCGGACGTTCCCTGGCCGAGCAACAAGCAGCACAAGTACATCGTGCACTTCCCCGAGGACAAATCGATCTGGTCGTTCGGCAGCGGCTACGGCGGTAACGCGCTTCTCGGCAAGAAGTGCTTT
>CAYIRZ010000082.1:0-10078 GCA_964365845.1 uncultured Streptomycetaceae bacterium | reverse complement strand
AGCGCGAATTAGTCTGGCGGATCGCGTGGCCGAAGGTGCGAGCAGCACCTCACCTGCTTATACGCTTAGCCTGCACAAAAAAATGCAGCTTTTGCTTGCAGGCGCCGGGGAGGGTAAATTGAGCCCGTGGATGAATTATGAGCAGCTATTTTTTATCATAGCGATCAAGCCCGCCGTTCTCCGTGCGTTATCACACATAAGACGGGGAATTCGATCATCCGGAGGGGCTATCCGAATCGATCGCGCTTAATAATCTCGACGCTGCCCTACCGGGTACGATGCGGCATTTGCGCGCGCAGACTGTCCAGTTGCGCTTCGAGGTCGTGAATGCGGTCCAGGAGCGAAACCACCAAAGCCACGCCGTGCGGCTCGAGGTCAAAGCTGACGCGCAGGCGGCATACCGCGCGGGCAGTGACCAGGCATCCTCCCTTGAATACCCAATGCGGCGAATCCGGATCAACCGGCGCGATGGCGCCGTAGTCGACGAGTTCGCGCAGATCCGCTTCGGAAATTCCCGACAGTTCCGCGAGTTCCGCGAGCGGGAACTCCTGGTCCTCGGTAAGCCATACGGCTTCAGTTTGCTCGGCTTCCACTTCCCGCCTCCTGTTGAAAGTGCCCGCGTGGATTGAACGTCGAGCTGTCCGCGAGTTGCTTGAACAGCGCGCGTTCATGCTCGCTTGCCGCGGTGGGCACGACGATTTGCGCGATGGCGAAGAGATCGCCCTCCCCGCCCCGTGGCTTGGGCAGTCCGCGCCTGGAGAGCCGTAACTGCTGCCCGGCACGGGTATTCGGCGGCACTTTCAGGCGGACCGGCCCGCTCAATGTCGGGACCTCCACGGTCGCGCCCAGCACCGCCTCCCACGGCGCCAGCGGCAGATCGAGATACAGGTCATGCCCGCTCACGCGAAACAGCCGGTGGGGATGCAGCGCGATATTAAGGTACAGATCGCCATCCCGGCCGCCATTGACCCCTTTTCCGCCCTTCCCGGCCAGCCGCAATCTCTGTCCATCGGCCGCGCCCTTCGGGATGCGCACCTTGAAGGTGCGAGGCACGCGACGGAGGAATCCTTTCTCGTCGTGCTCGGGCACCGTCAGGTTCAGTTCGACTTCCGTGCCATGAAACGCTTCCTCCAGCGAGATATGGGCCGTGACCTCGTAGTCCTGTCCGGGCATCCGGATGTGTTCGGGCCTCTGTCCCGCGCGGTGCCGTCCCGCGGCGAGTCCCGCCAACAATTCCTCCAGATCGGCGTCCTCGAACGAGAACTGCGAATCGCCGAACTGCCTGGCCCAGTCCGGCGGCGGCTGGAAGTCCTGCCCCGGCTGGTAACTGCCGAGCTGGTCGTAGGCCGCGCGCTTTTCGGGATTTTTGAGCGTTTCGTAAGCTTCCGCGACTTCCTTGAATTTCTCCTCGCCCTGGGGATCCTTGGAAACGTCCGGATGATACTTATGCGCGAGCTTGCGATAAGCCTTCTTGATCGCTTCGGCGCCGGCGTCGCGCTTGACGCCAAGGATGGCGTAATAGTCTTTATATTTCATTAAAATAATCCGGCCCGGAACGCAAATCCCCGGCGGAGCAACTCACATTTTTCACGCCTTCAGCCTCCCACATAAATACTAATAAAAACAATGTACTGCAAAATGTCATCCAGACAACGCACGTTCTTCTCTTCACCCTCACGCACTCATATCATCGAAGCGGCGTACCCCGACGCTTCGATCAAGCGTAACGCTTATTCCATCCGCACGAAAGCGCAACCATGCGCGATAGTTGAGTTTGATCGGCTTTTGGCCAACAATCTGCAGCCACCACTCAAAACGGCAGGAGGAGACCCGATGAGAACGTTGATCCGCATTTGCTGCATGTTGCTGCCCATTCTGGGCGCTTCCCAGGCTGCCGCTCAGGCTTATCCTTCCAAAACGATGAGGATCGTCGTTGCCTTCCCGGCAGGCGGCCCGATCGACATCGTTGCGCGCATGCTGTCGCCGAAACTTTCCGAGACGATGGGCCAGCAGGTGATCGTCGATAACCGTGCCGGCGCCAATGGCGCCATCGGCACCGAGCATGTCGTCAAATCGGCAGCCGATGGCTATACGATGTATCTTGCCAGCCCCAGTGCGATTGCCATCAACCCGGCGGTATCCAAGGTGCCTTTCGACACGCTGCGCGACCTGGCCTGCGTCTCGCTGGTCTCCACCACGCCTGAGCTGCTGGTGGTGCATCCTTCAGTGCCGGTGAAATCGGTCAGGGAACTGGTGGCGATGGCCAAGGCGCAACCCGGCAGGATCGTCATGGCGTCTACCGGAACCGGCGGTCTGCCGCATCTTGCGCTGGAGTTGCTCAAGAGCGCCGCCAGGATCGACCTACTGCATGTGCCTTACAAAGGCGCCGCGCCGGCGGTAACGGACGTGATCGGCGGTCAGGTTCACGGCATTTTCGCCGACTTGCCGGTGCTGTATCCGCACGTCACCGGCGGCAAACTGCGCGCGCTGGCCGTGGCCAGCCCCAAGCGCGCGCCTTTGCTGCCCAATCTTCCCACCATGACCGAGCAAGGCCTGCCGAGCGTTGAGGCGGTCAATTGGTACGGCATCCTGGTGCCGGCCAAAACGCCCCGCGAGATTATCGCCCGGCTGAACGAGGGCATCGTCAAAAGTCTTAATGACAAGGATCTGCGCGGCAAAATGATCGAACGCGGCGCCGATCCGATTACCAATACGCCGGATCAGTTTACGGCTTTCCTGCGTGGCGACATGGAACGCTGGGCAAAAACGGTCAAGGCGTCCGGCATCAAAATAGAATAACTGTTCGAGGTCCGGGTAATTCAAGCGCGGTAGATAAAGGGAACGCGCCCCGTTTTTTCTCGGCAGCAGGTCAAAAGCTGTGCCGGAGTCCCATCCGAACGCCTTTGTGCGTAGGCAGGCTGCCATGGTCGTTATATCCGGCCTGGAATGTGAGCGCCCAGTCCTGTTTGAACCAATGTTGCCCCTGGACGGTAACGTTGCGCACTTTGGTGTCCAGTATGCCGAGCGGTCCGAAGTCGGCGACCCCGCGGCCATTGGCAAAGGAAACGCCGATCGAGTCGCGCGGGCTATAAAGGTAATCGAGCTGCAGGACGTGGTTTGGCGCCAGGCCCCCGTCGGAACGCTCAAGTTGGTACGAATAAGATGTCCGGAAGCTCTCCCAGTGGCGTTCAACCGTAAAGAATCCGACTCTCGTCTGGAGCGTGCTGCTGTATTGCATGTGCCGGACCCCGGCCTGCAGCTTCCATCCGTCTTCGAGATTGATATTCAATCCCTTTTTCCGCAACATCCCGAACAAGAAAACCGTTGGTGATATCTGGTGGGCGGCAATCGTGCTGGCGAATTGCTCGAGCGAATTCGGCGCATCGCTACGCTGGCAACAAAATGCGGGCGGCGCTCTGCTGTCGTTGAGGCCGGGATGCGGGGTGTCGCGCAGCAGCCCGTAAATGGTAGTACGCTCTGCGACGCGGTCGAGGCCTTGGAGATAGACGCCGTACCAACCCTTGAAGCCATTGACGAGGGCCTCATTGCTGAGACCTAATCCGATCTCTATGCGCTTGTGGGGCTGCACGGCATGCGAGGCCAGTGCCGCGGCCCTCAAGCCGAGCCGGACGCCGGGCGCTTTCCCCTGAATCATGCTTGGACCCGCGGGCTCCGGATCTTCCCGTCCCGATGCCGGAAAGCGTTGGGCGGACAGCGGCGGGTTCCGAAGACTCTTCTGCGCGTGCCCGGCATTGAGCAACGCTCTGTTTTCGGCCGCGTAAACCTCCTCAAGCGGCTCGGCGCCCAGCCCGCTTGAATGCGTGGCGGACAACAAAGCCGCAGCGATCAACCCATGCCGGAGGTGCGTCATATATCATTCCGAATAGAGTACCTTTCATGGTTCCCATGATCCCCCTTTCCCCAGGGCGCGCTGTGCGCTTGCGTACATAAGACGAACATATATAGCCGATACCCGGTCGAGCCAGTGCAATATGCTCGGTGGCGTACAGACTCATTGTTCGATTTTGGACATGCATATCATTCAGTCGTCTTCGACGTAGGTCTTCAGGTAGGACGAGCGGCCGCCGTCGGCGGCGATGGTCGTGCCCGTGAGCATGCGCGATTCGTCGGAGGCCAGGAAGACGGCGATTGCCGCCACGTCCACGGGCTCGCCCACCGAATAGGGATAGAGCTTTTGCACGGCGATGCGTTCACGCGCTGCCGGGCTGGGTTTTTCGGCGAGCATCCAATCCTTGTTTTCCCAGCGCTTGATCTGGCGCTCCGTGCGTATCGATCCGCGCGCCGCAGGCTGCGCCTCGACCTCTTCAAGCTTTATATGGCCGGGTCACCTGAGCGCTGAGGCAGCCATATTCGTATTACCGGGGGACGCAAAACCTCGGGCGTGCCTGAACCTGCAAATGAATTCAAGACTACCGTACTGGTCCTGGCCACGGGATCGGCAGCCGGGCCTTTTTCAACGGGCGAACTATCCGCAAAGGCAACAAAGCGTTCTTCCGTTTCGACGCGGGCGCCGGCATTGACCGGATGGGCGGTAACTTTGGTGACGATCGCAACCGGATTGATATTCGACGCAGCCCAAAAGCCCCACACCAGCCCCCCTATCATCAGAAGCGGGTTGCTCAGCCCTATCAGCACCGACAGCGACCGGCCAGTGAACGTATTGCTTACTACGGCGTTGGTGCGCTGAAGATCCACGCGTTTCAGCGGATCCATCGGCACAGTATCCAGGATGCTGCCGATCAATCCTTTGTAGATAACCTGGTCTGACGTCTGGGAGGAGGCGTCAGGAACAACCGGGGAATTCAAGACCCCATCCGCCCACGCGGAACCCGCGAGCGCCAGGAGCAGACACGCGGCGGAAAAAGTTGAGCGTGGTATCGACACGAAGGGGCACCCATTCAGGCTACGGTGCCGTGAAGACTAGAATGAAAGCGTCGCGACTTCTGTGCGTTGCCGTACAAAAGGCGCGTCCTTTCCAGGCATCAGGATCAGACTCGATATCCGCATGATTCGAATCCGATCCCTTTTCCCTTTCCCCGCGTACCCCTTTACCGCGCGAGCGGATCGGGGCGTAGCTGGAACTTCACGACCTTCGGCCGGTTCTCCTTGCCGCCTTCGGAGTGGAACACCGTTCTGTTGGAGGAGGTCGCCCACAGCGCCCTGCCCTTCCAGCCGGTATCGGGATTGTCGATGCGCCCTTCGCCCCACTTGGCGAAAAATCCCATGGGATAGGGCACGCGGAGAGTGACGAACTTCCCGTTCACCAGGGCGAAGTACGAGTCGCTCATGTTGCCGGTGGCGATCGGCACGTTCTCGCCGAGCCCGAACGTGTTGTGCTGATCCACCCAGGTGTAATAGCTCGCCTCGGCGCTGCCCGAATCCGGCACGTCCCTGAACTGCGGCCCGGGAAAAGGATAGAGCGTCCAGCCCTCGGGGCAGTGCTTGCCGGTCGCGGCCGGACCGTTGCGCACCTTGCACTTGCCGCGCTCGAACTTGCCGAGATGGCCGCTCGCGAGCGACGCCCAGTACACGCCATCGCGGCCGAGGTCGCCGCCGCGCGGCCCGTAGCCGGGGAACGGCGGCTCAAAGACCTCCGTCAGGGCGGTGTGCGTCGGATCCGATCCCGGCGCGATGCGAACGACGCGTCCGGGATATCCGAGCTGGGTTCCCCACACCGAGCCGTCGATCGGGTTCACGGCGGCAGAGTAGAGGTTCGCCGCCACCCGCGTGTCCTTGGCCGGGTCGGCCGGCTGATTAGGCTCGACGTACGCATCGCGCTTGCCGTTGCCGTTGGTGTCGAGGATGAACGGCGACCAGCCTTGCGACTTCACCTCGTCGCCGGTCTCCTCGTACATCTTCCGGTTCAGCCAGCCGAAGGCGCCCGGGCCGCTGACCCCGCTGCTGACCCACAGCGTCTGGTTGGCGTCCTCGGCGAATATCAAATGGTGCGTCGGGAAGCACGTGCTGATCAGCGTGAACTTGCCGCTCGCCGGATCGTACATGGAGATGTGGCGACTGCTCGATGCCAGCGGGAACACTTTCGCCGACGGGTGGTCCGAGCCCTTCTTGCAGAAGTCCGGGTTGGCGGGCGGGCGCACGCGCGCGGCCATCCAGACCCGGCCTTTCTCGTCCATCATCTGGTTGTGAATGCTGGTCTGGCTGTCCCAGATGGGTTCGGGTCCCCAGTACGGCGAGGGCGCCATCGGGTTCGCTTTCGACGACGGTGTCTTCGGATCGCGCACCGGGTGTTTAATCTGCGTCGCGGTATGCGTGTTCGGATCGAGCACCGGGAAGAAATCCGTGCTCTCCTCGGGCGCGCCGTAAAGCTTGCCGTTGGCGTTGATGGTGGGCTTGCGCCGGTCCGTCGAAATCAGGTCATGCATATAACCGGTGGGCGTGCTCCAGTCCCACAGGGTGAGGACGATGTTGCGCTCGACGCCTTGCGGCCGCGACGGCTTATCGAAGGGCAACTCGCCGGCGGCGACCCGATCGGTCCAGTCGCCGAACAGCGCGAGCGCCCGCTGGGGCTCGAGCCGGTTCAACACATTGATCATCTGGGTCATGGCCTGGCCGGAGGCGATGCGCCGCCCCCACGCCTCGGACGAGGACTTGAAATGGGCGAAGTCCCTGGGCATCGTGCGCGTCCCCAATGTGCCCAGCGCGTGACACGACATGCAGCCGGTGGTCTTGATATGGTTCAGCCACTCCGGCTGGCTTTTCACCGGCCCCACGGGGAACTCGCTCTTGGCCGGGATCTTGAGCATCGAATACCAGTAGATCGGCGGATAATACTGCGCCGCCGCGGTTGCGTTCGGCGCCGGCACCGCCTGCAGGTTCACGATCTTCCCGGGCGCGGTCCGCACTTTGGGCGAGTCGACCAGCCCGTAGCCGCGCACCCACACGCTGAATGTGGCCTTGGGAAGATCAGGCATGACGTAGCGCCCGCGATCATCGGTAACCACGATCTTGGTAAACTTGGTGGGCAGGTCGGTCGTTTCCGCGATCACCCAGACCCCGGCTTCCGGGCCCTGCGCGCTCGCGACCACGCCGCCGAGGTCTTTATCGCCGATGCTGATGCCCGAGTCGGCGGGCGGCGAAGTACTCAGCCCGGCCGCGCAGGCGGCCAACAGCACGGCGATGCCGGCCGCCGCCATCCCCAGGTACAACCCCCTTGTCGTCCTCATGGCCCGCTCCTCCCGTCTCTTGTCAGCAGCGATATCCGCGTAATCCTCTGCCTTGCCCGCGCCACCGTCAAGATGCCGCACGACATTTCAGCCGTCAAGCCGCCACCGATATGTTAGTGTTTGCACGCCCGAGCAGCAAAAAATGGAGCGCGCTTAGGGCCTGTTAACCATTACCACATGAGTGCGGTAATGGTTAACAGGCCCTGAGCTCCGGTCACGAGAAGGAAGTTGCCATGAAGCTACGCCTGTTTCTGTGCGCGGGGCTGTTCGCGCTCGCCGCGCTTGCCGTGCCCGCGCACGCCGCCCAGACCGTGCTGTACGAGAAGGCCTCGCGCTACAGCACGATCATCGTGACCGAAGACGACAATGGCCTGCGCACGCTGCGTTTCGAGAAAGACGGACCGCGCCAGAGCGTCGTGAAGCCGGGCGATCCCGATCATCTGGAGTTGCCCTATACGCGGACCGCGTTCGTCGGACTGGCCTTGTGCGAGGAGTCGCGCCGCTTTCTGGTCGTCGGCCTTGGCGGCGGCACGCTGCCCGGCTTTCTTCGCAAGTACTACCCGGAGGCCGTGATCGACGCGGTGGACATCGATCCCGACGTCGTGCACGTGGCGGAGAAGTTCTTCGGGTTCCGCGAGGACGAGCGCATGCGCGCCCACGTGGGCGACGGGCGCGAGTTCATTCAGAACACCCGGCAGCCTTACGATGCGATTTTCCTCGACGCTTTCGGTATCGACAGCGTGCCCGCGCATCTCGCCACGCAGGAGTTCCTGCAGGCCGTGCGGCGGGCGGTGAAACCGGCCGGCGTTGTGATCAGCAACATCTGGGGCCGCGAATCCAATCGTCTCTACGATTCGATGGTCCGCACCCACCAGGAAGTATTCGACGAACTGTTCATCCTGGATGTCCCCGGCGCCGGCAACAAGATACTGCTCGCGCTGCCGCGCAAACAACCGCTCACCCGCGGCGAGTTGGCGCAGCTCGCGCGCAAAGTATCGTCGGCGCGGCAGTTCCGCTTCGACCTCGGCGAGGTGGTCAACCGCGGCTTCCTGCACGCGCGCGAAAAAAAGCGGGGCGAACGCGTGCTGAGAGACCCCTAAGAGCCCGTAACATAATGAAACGCGTGTTTCATTATGTTACGGGCTCTAAGCGCCAGTCGTCCTGATTTTGAGTATGGGGAACGTCCCGCGCTACTCGGCGCGGATGTTGGCTTCCTTGATCACCCGCGCCCACTTGGCGGACTCGGATTCGATGAATGCCCCGAATTGCTGCGGCGTGCTGCCGATGACGTCGGTGCCCATTTCGACGAGCTTGTCGCGCACTTCCTTCTGCTGCAGCACCTTCGTAACGTCGCCGTGGATCCGGACCACCAGCTCGCGCGGCGTGGCCGCGGGCACGGCCAGACCAAACCAGTTGGTGAGCTCGTATCCCGGCAGCCCGGATTCGGCCACGGTGGGCACGTCCGGCAATTGCGGGGAGCGGTTCGCGCCCAGTACGGCGAGCGCATTGAGCTTGCCGCCCCGGATATAGGGCAGTGACTGCACCAGGCTGTCGCAGGTAAACGAGACCTGTCCGCCGAGCAGATCGACGAAGCTCGGGCCGCTGCCCTTGTAGGGCACGTGCACGAGCTTGACCTTCGCCATGCTTTTGAAGAGCTCGGCAGCGAGGTGCGGCGCGCCGCCCGCCCCCGAGGAGGAGAAGGTGATCTCCCCCGGCCGCGCCGCGGCGAGCGCGATCAGTTGTTTCACGTTCTTCGCCGGCAACGAGGGATGCGCGATCATCACGAAATGAACCGCGACCACTTGCGTGACCGGCGCCAGGTCGCGCACGGGATCGACCGCCATCCTCGCGTAGAGGTGCCGGTTGACGGAGAGGTTGCCCAGCGTCGCGAGTATCCAGGTGTGGCCGTCCGGAGCGGCGCGGGCCGCGAGTTCGGTGCCGATCACCCCCGCCGCGCCCGCGCGGTTGTCCACGATGATTTGCTGGCCATATCCCCCGCTGAGCCTTTGTCCCAGGATGCGGGCGACGATGTCGACGCCGCCGCCCGGTGGAAACGGAACAATGATTCTCACCGGCTTCGTCGGAAAGGTTTGTGCAGATGTCGCGGTGGCACCGAAAATGCCCGCGCACAACGCGAGCGCGGGCATGAGCGCGAGGTTCACGCATTTTTTCATCGAGTCACCCTTTTCATTGAGCGTGGGAAAGGTCCGCGGTGCGGCACGTGTACCATGACGTCGCCCTGATCGAGGACCATACGGGACAGCCCAATTCGCGTTCGAGATCGCCGAGGATGTCGCGCGTGGGCAACTGCGAGCAGGCGATGAACAACGCATCGCACCCCGGGCGCATCGTCTCGCGCGCGAGGGCCGCGATCTGCGCCGGCGTGATGGCGGCAAGCTCATCGACGCTCTGCGCGCGGAAGCTCGCGAGAGATTTCACGCCGATGCCGGCTTGTTCGAGAAAGGCCTGGAGCCGCTCGTTGACGAGGTCGAGATAAGGCGTGACCACCGCGACGTTTTGCGCGCCGAGCTCCCGCAAGGCGGCGATCATCGAATTCGCGGTGGTGACGACGGGTTTGCCCGTGACCTCGGCCAGCTCCGCGGCCACCGCCGCGTCGCGGTCCGGCCCGGCGAGAAATCCCGCCGCGGTGCAACCATAGACGACGAGGTCGATGTCGGCGGCGGCGAACGCCTTGGCGAGCTGCGTCGCCTGCGCGAGATAGGCCGGCAGGTCCTCGGGCCGCAACGTCGCTTTGCCGCGCGGGATGCCCAGCCTGCGGCAGGTGCTGCCCGCGGGCAGCCACGCGAGCAGTTCGTGCTCCATCGTCGTATTGTTGATGGGCACCATCAGTCCGATCCCGAGTCCACCCTAGT
>CAYIRZ010000081.1:6536-10118 GCA_964365845.1 uncultured Streptomycetaceae bacterium | reverse complement strand
AACCTACGAATGCCGGAATCAAAATCCGGTGCCTTACCACTTGGCGACTCCCCAACACGTAACGCTGAAGACCGATCGCGATGCATCGGCCTTCAAATAAAACTTCAGCGCGCCAGATCGCGCAGCGGATGCCGCGCCAATCCCTGCGCAACAAACCCCTTCATGGTGACGGGCAATCTGGCCAGTACCTCGCGCGCGGCATTTTCAGTCGCGAAGCATGCAAAAACGCTCGCGCCGGAGCCGGTCATCAGCGCCGGGGCAAACTGCCTGAGCCACTCCAGATGCCGCGCCACTTCGGGATACTCGCGGCACACCAGCGGTTCCAGATCATTGCCGGCCGACCCGACCGAAAAGCCTTGTATTGTAATCATTTTTGAGTCGCGTTTCAATTCCGGATGGGAAAAAACGCGGGCCGTGGACACCGCCACCGGCGGGGTCAACACCACGTACCAGGCCGGCGGCAACACAATCGGCGTCAGTTGCTCGCCGACGCCTTCGGCGAAGGCATTGTCACCAAACACAAAAACCGGCACGTCGGCCCCCAATTGGACTGCAAGTTCAAGCAGTTGCGCCCGGGCCATGTCGAGCTGCCACAATCGGTTCAAGGCCAGCAGCGTGGTCGCGGCATCGGAACTGCCGCCCCCCAGGCCGCCCCCCGTCGGCAGGCGCTTCTCCAGCGTGATATCGGCGCCCAGCGCGGTTCCCGAGGCCCGCTTAAGCAGCCTGGCCGCACGCACGCTCAAGTCGTCTTCGGCAGCGATGCCGTCAACGGCGTTCACGCGCGCGATCACGCCATCGCCGCGAACGCTGAAGTTCAGCGTGTCGCCGTAGTCGATGAAGCGGAATACCGTTTGCAGCAGATGGTAGCCATCGGCGCGGCGGCCGACGACGCGCAGCATCAGGTTGAGCTTGGCCGGCGCGGGGAAGCTGTGGACGGCGGCATTCATGGCACTGCGGAACCGCGCCGCCAGCCATCGATCACCAGCCGGATTTCATACGCGCCGCCGGAAAGATCGAGGCGCCGCGGCAAGCCGCCGTGCTCCGCGCGCGGATAGTTGACGAACGCGATGCGCCAGCCGTCCTGGGTCAGCGCGACAAGCCGCTCGTCCGCGTCACGCCCGACGGCATCCGGTGCGCTCGATGGCGCGGGCTGGCCCAGCACCCAGTACTGCAGAAGCGCAAGCGGCAGTTCCCAGCCCAGCGCCTGGCGCGTCAGACTCTCGACACTGGCCGCACGATATCGTTTCTGGTCGGCGGCGGTCAGCGTCGCGCCGTCGGGTTCGCTGACAATATAGGCCAGTGTCTGCCCGACCGGGGACAACAACCAGATTTCATCGCGCCCCGGCGCATGCTGCCAGCGTACGCCCGAGGAAAATGCGCGCCCGTCGTAGCTCGCCAGCACGCGGCCGCTGAGGTCAAACGGTGTGGCGGCTGCCGCCGGGACCTCACGCGGCCCGGGGGCCATCGTGGCACAGGCCGAAACCGCCAGCGTCGCCGCCAGCATGCACCACGTGGTTATCCGCTTCATGAAAGCTTCTTTCTTAAGCAGCCTGTCGCCGAAGCGTCGATCAACAGCGAGCCGTTAACGCTACGCGTTCCGGTGAATGGGGCCAAGTCCGACAGGCTGCTAGGGGACAAACCGCTTTAAGGTCTTTTGCAACACTTCGTTCTGGGGGTGGTCCTTGAGCATTTCGGCCCAGATTTTCCGGGCCTGCTCGCGCTGGCCGTCGACCCACAGCAGTTCGCCAAGATGCGCGGCAATTTCGGGGTCGGGGCGCAGCGAGAACGCGCGTTGCAGAATATCGATCCCTTCCTTGTGCTGGCCCTGGCGATAAAGCACCCAGCCCATGCTGTCCATGATGAAGGGATCATCGGGCGCCAGCTCAAGCGCGGTCCCGATCAGCGTGCGGGCCTCGGGCAACCGCTCGTTGCGATCGGCCAGCATGTAGCCCAGTGCATTGTAGGCATGCGCGTTGTTGGGCTGGATCTTGATCAGCCGTCGCAGATTGGACTCGAGCACGTCGATGCGGTTCACCTTCTCCGCCGCCATCGCGTGATCGTAGAGCAGGTCGGGCGCATCGGGCAGTTTTTCGAGCGCCTGGCCGAGCAGATCGAACGCCTGCTGATACTCATTCGCCTCGCGCAGCAATTGCGCCTCGGCCTGCGTCAGCTGCACGCGCTGCAGGTTGTTCTTGGGGCTCACCTGCTGCAGATGCCTGCGCGCATCGGCGAGCCGCCCCTGTTTCGCCAGCACGCCGGCGTAACGCGCCTGGGCATTGATGTACTGCTCCCCTTGTCCGATGGCCCCATACCATTTGAGCGCCTCGCCGAAGTGCTTGCGTTCTTCATTGAGCTGGCCGAGATAGAAACGGACCGCGTCGGGATCCTTATAGTCGATCTCGAGTGCGCGTTTCAACTGGATTTCAGCCGCGTCGTAGTCTTTGGTCTGCATCGCCAGCAGCGCCACGGCCATGGTCACGTCGGCGTTTTCCGGATGCTCGCGCAGCAGCGCTTCGAACTGCTTGCGCGCCTCATCGAATTTTTTCTGGTTGACCAGCAGCCGCGCATAGTTGAGACGAACATCCTTGGCCTGCGGATGGGCCTTCAGATAGCCGTCAAGGTATTGCAGCGCTTCATCGTTCGAGCGCCGCTGCAATACCTGGGCCTGAAACAATGCCGCCGCTTCCCAGTCGGGGCGGAGCCCGAGCGCGGCGCGGGCTTCATCGAGCGCCAGCTGCTGTTCGTTGGCGTTCCACGCCGCCTGCGCCAGCGCGAAGCGAGCTTCAGGAACCTCGGGATAGGGCTGCGCCAGCACCCGCATCAGCGTGGCTGCCGCCGCCTTGTCCTTGTGGCGGCCCAGCAGGGAGGACAGCTGCAGAAAACTTTGCCCGGCGTTAGCTGGATCAGCGGCAAGCCATTTCTCGACATGCGGCTGCGCCTCGGCAAGCCGTGTCTGATTGAGCAGCACCACCACCATGATCTCGCGTGCCTGCGTCGATTGCGGGTCGGCCTCCAGCCAGAGGCCCGCGGCTTCGAGCGCAGCCGATACGAAGCGCGCGCCCCATGCCACCTCGGTGGCGCGCCGCGCGATGCGTGGATCTCTGGTTTCGCGCGCAAGTTCGAGATAAGCCTGCACGGCCACATTAGGTTGCCCGCGCTGCACCGCGACTTCCGCCAGCATGAGCTTGAACAGGAGCTGCTCGGTAAGCTCCTGGCTGGGGAGTGGCGGCTGGCGCGGCGCCGGCTTGGCCACCACGACTTTGGGCTGAGGCTGAGGCTGGGCGCTGACAGGCGGTGTTTCCCCGGCTACCGGGCGCTGCAATGGCTGCTGTGCGCATGCGGCAAGCATGGCGCATGCCAGAGCCGCCGCCGTTCTGAAATTTATCATAAATATGATCGGCCCGTTACGGCCACCGTGGGATAACCAAATGATTTTCGGAAAAAAACTTAGCCTGCTGCTTCATAAACCACCACATATTAGGTATATTTCGTGCACACCACAAGACACACCGCATCACTGCCAAACTATCGATGGCCGTCCAGGAAACCACTACCACCATCTCCGCGCGCGGTCTGACCCGT
>CAYIRZ010000081.1:3119-6436 GCA_964365845.1 uncultured Streptomycetaceae bacterium | reverse complement strand
ATCGATGGCCGTCCAGGAAACCACTACCACCATCTCCGCGCGCGGTCTGACCCGTAATTTCGGCGTCCATACCGCGGTCAACAATGTCGATCTCGAACTCAAGCGGGGCGAGGTGCTGGGATTCCTCGGCCCCAATGGCGCCGGAAAGACCACGACCATGCAAATGCTGACCGGCAATCTTGCGCCGTCGGCCGGAGCCATCAGCATCTGCGGCATCGATCTGCTCGACCATCCCGCCGCCGCCAAGGCCAGAATCGGCTACCTGCCGGAAACGCCTCCGCTCTACCGCGAACTCAACGTCGACGAATACCTGACGCTCGCCGCCAGGCTGCACCGCGTTCCCAAACCCAGGCGGCGCGAAGCCATCGACGACGTCAAGCAGCGCTGCGGCATAGCCGATGTCGGCGGCAAGCTGATCGGCGCGCTGTCCAAGGGTTATCAGCAACGCGTCGGCATCGCGCAGGCGATTGTGCATGGACCCGATGTCGTCATCCTCGACGAGCCGACGGTCGGCCTCGACCCCAACCAGATCCGCGAAATCCGCAACCTGATCCGTGAACTCGGCGGCAAGCACAGCGTGATCCTGTCCACCCACATCCTGCCGGAAGTCGAAGCCATTTGCGACCGCGTGCAGATCATGCATCACGGCAACCTGGTCTACAGCGATACCATCGCGGCATTGCGGGATTTCCAGAGCGGCCGCAGCGTGCTGCTCGGTTTGCGCCGGCCGCCGCCGCCGGATGAACTGGCTGCAATGCCCGGGGTCACCATGGCACAAAACGTATCAGACACCCTGTTTCGCCTGCAGTTCGCCCCCAGCGATGACCATGACCCCATCGACGCGCTGGTCAAACGGTCGGCGGAAAAGAACTGGGGGCTGTACCAGCTCAGCCCGGGACAAACCAGCCTCGAGGACGTGTTCGTCAACCTGACGCGGCGCGAGGAAAATACATGAAAAACTTGGCTAATAGGTTCTAAATGATCTTCACCATCGCAAGCAAGGAACTCAAGGCGCTGTTTGCGTCGCCCCTGGCATGGGTGGTCCTGACCGGCATGCAGATCATCATCGGCTACGGTTTTTTGAAGCGGCTCGACGATTTTCTGCAGATTCAGCCGCAGCTCGCCCAGATGCCGAGTCCGCCGGGCGTCACCGAGCTGGTCGCCGCGCCAACCTTCGCCACGCTGGCGGCAATATTGCTGTTCGCGGTACCGCTGCTGGCGATGCGGCTGATCGCCGAAGAACGCCGCAATCAGACCATGGTGCTGCTGATCTCGGCGCCAGTGTCGATCACCGAAATCGTGCTCGGAAAATTCCTCGGTCTGGCCACCTTTCTGCTGCTCGTCATCGGACTGGTCACGCTGATGCCGCTCTCGCTCGCCGCCAGCACGCGCCTCGATTACGGCCTGCTGCTGAGCCTGGTCGCGGGCCTCGCGCTGCTCGCCGCCTGCTTCGCCGCGGTCAGCCTTTACATATCCTGCCTGACCGCGCACCCGATGGTGGCGGCGCTCGGCGCTTTCGGTGCATTGCTGGCCATGCTGCTGATGGGGGAAACCGCCGGCGACAGTCTGCGCGCGCGCGGCTGGCATGTGCCGGCGGCGCTCGCCCAGGTGCTCTCCCCCGTCAAGAATTTCGAACCGTTCGGCAAGGGCCTCATCGACACCTATGCCCTCGCCTGTTTGCTGCTTCTGACCCTGGCCTTTCTCGTGCTCGCCATACGCCAGCTCGAGGCCAAACGCCTGCGGGGCTGAATGGAACTCAACCGCAAAATACGCTTACAACTGCTGCTGCAGAACGGGGTGTTCCTGCTGCTGCTGGTAGCGCTCATCGCATTGCTCGCCTACGTCGCCCTCGAATATCGCAAGGAATGGGACATTACGCGCAGCACACGCAATACGCTGTCACCGGCAACCCTTGACATGCTCAAGCAGCTCGACGGCCCGGTCGGCATCACTGCCTATGCCGTTGCCCAGGACGGGCGCGGCCAGGGCGTGCACAAGTCGCTGCAGGAATTCGTGCGCCCGTATCAGCGCGCAAAGCCCGACATCGCGCTCGCCTTCGTCGATCCGCGCGAACAGCCCAGGCTGGCCGCCGCCGCCGGGGTGCGGGCACCGGTCGAAATGGTGATCGAATACCGGCAGCGCAGCGAGCATCTCACCGAATTCAACGAACAGGCGCTCACCAATCTGCTGATACGGCTGGCGCGCGGCGCCGACCGCCTGGTGCTGTGGCTCGACGGCCACGGCGAAAGAAAACTGAACGGCGGCGCCAATCATGACCTGGGCAATTTCGGCCGGCAACTGCAGCAAAAGGGACTCCAGCTCAATAGCGTCAATCTGGCAGTGGTGCAGGAAGTGCCGGCCAACACCGCGCTGCTCATCATCGCCAGCCCCCAGGTCGATCTGCTGCCGGCGGAGGTACAGAAGGCCAGGCGTTACCTCGATCGCGGCGGCAATCTGCTGTGGCTGATCGATCCCGAGCCCTTGCACGGCCTGCAGCCCATCTCCGAAATGCTGGGGCTGGTGCTCACACCCGGCACGGTGGTCGACCCCACGCTCAAGCCCCGCAGCGGCCCGCCGACTTTCGCCGTGGCCAGCAGCTATGCGCGACACCCGATCACCGGCACATTCCGGCTCAACACCGTCTTCCCGTTCGCGCGCCAGATCGGCGCCGCCGAAAGCGACGAATGGCGCATCACGCCTCTGGTCGATGCCGCGCCGCGCGGCTGGGTCGAAGTCGGCAAGCTCGACGAAAAAGTCACGTTCGACAAGGCGCGCGACATTCCCGGCCCGGTCAATATCGCCACCGCCTTCGAACGCAGCGTCGGCGACCGCCAGCAGCGCGTGGTGGTCATCGGCAACGCTCACTTCCTGTCCAACACTTTTCTGGGCAACGGCGGCAATCTCGATTTCGGCATCAATGTCGTCAACTGGCTGGCGGGCGACGACAGCCTGATCGCAGTCCAGCCCCGTCCCGCCGCCGACAGCGCTCTCGACATCGATCAGACCACGCTTTATCTGATCGCCTTCTCTTTCCTGCTGGTACTGCCGCTGGTTTTCATCATCAGCGGCAGTGTTATCTGGTGGCGCAGGCGCAGGGCGTGAAGACGGCGCCGTGAAAAAATCGTGGCTGGTCAACGCCGCGCTGCTGATCGTGGTCGTGACACTGGGCTGGCTGGTCTACCTCAAGCCGCGCAGCGACGAGCCGGTCACCTATCCGCTGTCGGCGCTCAAGGCCGGAGAAGTCGGAAAAATCCACCTTGAGCGCATCGGCCGGACGCCTGTCGCACTCGAAAAAAAAGGCGGGCTGTGGTTCATCA
>CAYIRZ010000081.1:1603-3019 GCA_964365845.1 uncultured Streptomycetaceae bacterium | reverse complement strand
CAACTCATCCGCCGGCAGCTCTTTGCCGACGGCGAGGTGCCGGTGCGTTTCGAGTTCAAGGACTTCGCGATCGGCACCACGGATGCAAAATGGGTCGTGACGCCGACGCCATCAATTGAATTGAGCCAGGACGACATCAACCGCTGGATCGATGATTGGCGCCTGGCTTCCGCCGTGCGTGTGGAGCCCTATGGCAAGGGCAAGATGATGGGTGAAATCAAGGTCGAATTCAAAGACGGCACAAAGCTCACGCTGGGCATAATGCAGCGCGAACCGGAACTGGTGCTGCTGCGCCCTGACCAGAACCTGCAGTACTCGTTCTTTGCGCAAACCGCCAAGCGCCTGCTCTCACCGCCATCGGGTGATGCGTCGAAGCGTTGAGGAAACCACAAAGTTTCTGTAATAGATTGATTTACTGATCTTTCATTAAATAGTTAACGGAAATTGGCGCTCCCTTTCCCTCATCGGCCGCTGACGCGGTAGCTTCTCCCGGAAAGAGAAGTAATTCTCTGTGACCTCTGTGACCTCTGTGGCTTAAGCTTTTAACGTTTTTATGCCCGAACTCCCTGAAGTTGAAACCACCCGCCGCGGCCTCGCGCCGCTGCTCGTCAATCAGCGCATCAAAACCGCCATCGTGCGCCATCATGGGCTGCGCCAGCCGGTGCCGCGCAATCTGCCGAAATTGCTGGCGGGTGCGACGATTCATAATCTCGCGCGCCGCGGCAAATATCTGCTGTTCGGCTGCGGCAAGGGCACGCTGATCCTCCATCTCGGCATGTCGGGACGGCTGTGGGTGGTCGGAGCCGCCACGCCGGCTGAAAAGCACGACCATTTCGACCTGGTGCTGGAAAACGGCACGGTGGTGCGGTTGCGCGACCCGCGCCGCTTCGGCCTGGTGCTGTGGCACACCGGCGATCCGCTCAGCCATCCCCTGCTCGCCGCCATCGGACCGGAACCCTTTGCGCCGGAATTCGACGGCGCATGGCTGCATCGCGTCACGCGTAGCCGCGATGCAGCCATAAAACATGTCCTCATGGACGGCCATGTTGTCGCCGGCATAGGAAACATTTACGCAAACGAGGCGCTGTATCGTGCCGGCATCAATCCCCGCACGCACGCCAGCCGGTTGAGCCGCAATCGATGCGCAGTCCTGGTAGAAAAAATCCGGGAGACCCTGGAACTTGCGATTATCGCCAGCGGCAGCAGCCTGCGCGATTACGTGGGCAGCGACGGCCTGGCAGGAAATTTCCAAAGCCAGTTCATGGCCTATGACCGGGCCGGAAAACCGTGCCAGCGCTGCGGCACGAAAATCAGGGAAATCCGGCAGGGGCAACGCTCGACGTTTTATTGCCCGCGTTGTCAGCGCTAAGGCAAGCGGTGAACGGTAGCAGTGAATGGTAAGCAGTAAGCAGTAAG
>CAYIRZ010000081.1:0-1503 GCA_964365845.1 uncultured Streptomycetaceae bacterium | reverse complement strand
CGCCTCACCCCTCACGTTTTTTCAGCCGTCAGTCACAGCAGTCCTTGCACGAACAACGAGCCACGGCAGTTACGCGACTGCTCCGCCCGATTCCAAATTTTCCCGTCCCGCTTTCTTTCACTTGACTGAAGCAATCCGTCGCCGCATGATCATGCATGCCTGCCGGAAGCGCGGAGTTTGTCCCTGCCGCGGGAAGTCATTCCCCGAGACCGCGCGAATTGGATCCGGCAAAAAGAAAAAAGGCGGCTTTTGCAGATTGGAGTGCTATGCCAAATACCACGAACTTGATATCCGGGAACGCCTCAGACGATTTGGTGGAGCAGGCAACACAGAAAAGTAACGCCCGGCCGCGGCAAGGCGTCCTTGACGAATTCGAGGAAGATTCGGAAGGAACGGCGTATTCGACTGGGATATTGCCATCGCAGGAACTCGAACGTCTGGTTAAAGTAACCAAGGAGATTTACGCTGTCGAGCCGATCCAGGACGATCAGTTTCAGCCGGCGAGCCTTGATCTTCGTTTGGGGCCTGTCGCTTATCGAGTTCGCGCCAGTTTCCTGCCGGGGAAAGATGCAACGGTTGAACAAAGGCTCGAAGACCTCGCGATGCACACGATGGACATCAGCAACGGCGGGGTGCTGGAGCGCGGTTGTGTCTACATCGTTCCGTTGCTTGAACGCTTATCTCTGCACCACCGTATGTCCGCGATGGGCAACCCCAAGAGCTCCACAGGCCGCCTTGACATATTTACCAGGCTGATTACCGACCACGGCACGGAATTCGACAGAATCCGCGAGCAATACAAGGGCCCGCTCTATGCCGAAGTGTCGCCGCGAACCTTCAGCGTATTGGTGCGCAAAGGATCCAGGTTGAGCCAGATTAGAATACGTCGTGGTAATCCGCCCAGCACGGACGAGGCCATGAGACGCTTGCAGGAAGAGCACAAAGTCGTAGGTTCAACGATCAGTGAAGACGAAATCCGCAACGGCGTCCCGGTGTCGGTCGACGTGCAAGGAAACGAATCCGGGCGCCTCATCGGCTACAAAGCCAAGAGTTACTCCGCGCTGATAGATGTCGACAAGATTCGACATTACGACATGGAGGAATATTGGGAGCCGGTCCACGCGCCGCGCCGCGGCGGGCTGATATTGGACCCCGCGGACTTCTATATCCTGGCCTCGCGGGAACCCGTAAAGGTGCCGCCGACGCACGCGGCCGAAATGATAGCCTACGACACGCTGGTCGGGGAATTCCGGGTCCACTATGCGGGTTTCTTCGACCCCGGCTTCGGCCATCCGGATGCGGGAGGCGAAGGGTCGAGGGCCGTCCTTGAAGTCCGTTCCTACGAAGTCCCGTTCGTGATCGAACACGGTCAAGTGGTTGGCCGGCTAACTTATGAGCGTCTCACCGCACAACCAAACCGACTCTATGGCAGCGGCGTAAACTCATCGTACCAACGTCAAGGGATTGCGCTTAGCAAGCACTTCAAACCGCCCACCTGATTTG
>CAYIRZ010000080.1:0-10118 GCA_964365845.1 uncultured Streptomycetaceae bacterium | reverse complement strand
TTCCCACTTTGGCACTTTGATGCCGTTGCAGGAAGGGGGCGTCCATACCATTAGTGTAGGGCGGCATGGCGCGCGGACACGTTACCGGTGAAGCCAGCCGCCTGCGGGTAGCGCGCCTGGCCCCCGTTCCCGCAAACGGGCGTTCCGCTAACGAGTCCCGGGGGCATGCCGCCAAACGCGCGAATGTCGGCAAAGGATTACCGACCTACTACTTCTGGTTTCCCGTCTTCACGGGAATGACAAAACTAACTTGATCAGAGCTTCCCTAAAAGCAAAACCGCCCCGCTTTTTCAGAATTAAGGAGCTTGTCGGGCTCAAGCCCGACAAGCTCCTAGGAAGATGCTGCTCAAATCTTCCCGCTTCAAAAAAAGCCGGCGAAAGCCCATAATACCGGCTGCAAACAAGGATTCGCACATGCGCCCATTCATTGCCGCCCTCCTACTGTGCATCGCGCTGCCGGTTGCCGCGCAAACCCAGTCGAAACCAAATCTGCAGCCGATACCCGAGCCGCCAGCGCCGCCGCCGGGTTTCGAGCTCGACCCGGCGCTCGAGCCGCAGGTGACGATCATCAAGCGCGGCACCGATACCGTCGAGGAATACCGTGTCGCCGGCAAGCTTTACATGATCAAAGTCACCCCGCCGACCGGCAAGCCCTACTATATGATCGACGAGCGCGGCGATGGCAAGTTCAGCCGCCAGGACAGCCACGACACCGGCATCCGTCCGCCGATGTGGGTGATTCACCAGTTTTGACGGCCTAGGAGTTTGTCGAACCTGGGTTCGACAAACTCCTAAAATGAAGGCACTAAACACTACCCGTTCCGGTGAATGGGACCAAGTCCGACAGGCTGCTAGATCATGTCCGTATACACCACCGTCACCCCCGAGCAACTCGGCGTCTGGCTCAGAAACTACTCGGTTGGAACGCTGGTCAACTTCCAGGGCGTCTCCGCCGGCATCGAGAACACCAACTACTTCGTCACCACCAGCCAGGGCCGCTTCGTCCTCACGCTGTTCGAGAAGCTGCAGGCCCACGAGTTGCCGTTCTACCTCAATCTGATGGCCCACCTGTCGGGCCACGGCATCCCTTGCCCCAAGCCGATTGCCAATCTCGATAACGAGTTTCTTGGCGAACTGAACGGCAAACCGGCGAGCCTCGTCAGCTTTCTGGCGGGCAAGGACATCAAAGACCCGGCTCCCGATCATTGCGCGCAGGTGGGCGCCATGCTTGCCAGCCTGCACCTTGCCGGCAAGTCCTATGCGCTCGCCATGAACAACCCGCGCGGGCCGAAGTGGTGGAAAGCGGTGATGCCCGAAATCATTCCCTTCATGCCGGCGGATGACGTGGCGCTGCTGCGCGAAGAAGTGCGCTTCCAGTCGCTCTATCGTTGTTCCGATCTGCCGCGCGGCGTCGTCCATGCCGACCTGTTCCGCGATAACGTCTTGTTCGAAAACGATTTTATCGCCGGAGTGATCGACTTTTATTTTGCCTGCAGCGATGTGCTGCTCTACGACGTCGCCATCACGGCCAACGATTGGTGCATCAGCGCCGGCGGCATGCTCGATCCGGTCCGTTGCGCCGCGCTGCTTGGCGCCTATCGCGGAGTGCGCCCTTTCACCGCGATGGAGCGCGGCGCCTGGCCGGTGATGCTGCGGGCGGCGGCTCTGCGCTTTTGGGTATCCCGCCTCTACGACCTGCACCTGCCGCGCCCGGGAGAACTGACCCATGCCAAGGACCCCGGGCATTTCCGTCAAATACTGCAGCAGCATGTCGCGCGCGAGCACGAACTGCCGCGACTCGTGACATAATTACCGGGTGACGGGCGACAGCCCGCAAACGGACAGGGAACAGCCTATATGGAAGTACGCGTTGTCGAAGCAGGAAGAGGCTGGCGATGGATCGTCGAAGGATTCACGCTGTTCCGGAAGAGCCCGGTCATGTGGGTTGTTCTGGTGCTCGCTTTTTATATCGCGCTGAAGCTGCTGATGCTCATCTCGCTGTTGGGGCTGGTTGTGATCCTGCTGCTCCCGATTTTCCTGGTCGGCATGATGGAAGGCTGCAAGGCGCTTGAGCGCGACGAAAAATTTCAAATCGGACACTTGTTAAGCGGCTTTAGAACAAACGTCACCCCCCTGATCACGCTCGGCGGCATCTCGCTGATAGGCAACCTGCTCATCGCGATGATCATCATGGCCATAGGCGGCGATGCCATGATGACAATGATGAAATTTGCCGGCCAGACCACGATTCCACCGGATGCCGTCCAATCCGTCCAGCAAGCGATGTCGAAAGCAACGCTTGCGGCAGGTGTGGGCGCCATACTGTCGCTGCCGCTGATGATGGCATTATGGTTTGCGCCGCTGCTGGTTTACTTCAATGGCATGAAGCCGCCGCAAGCGATGCTCTACAGTTTCTGGGCATGTTGGAAGAACACCCTGCCGTTTCTGGTCTATGGCCTGATCGCTCTGGCCGCCTTGATGATCGTGATGCCTATCAGCTTAGCGTCGGGTCAGATCGATCTCAGTCTGTGGATACTGGCGCCAGTGCTCATCCCGACTATTTACGCCAGCTACAAGGATCTTTTCAGCGCTGGCAACACACCCGCTGCCGAAGAAAATCCGCTCCTGAAATAATTATGCGGGCGTAAGCTTCGCATACTCGAGCATCAGCCATTTCAGCCCGGTGTCGCGGAAATTCACCTGCACCCGGGCTTCCGCGCCGCGTCCCTCGGCGTTGACGATCACGCCGGCGCCGAATTTCGGATGCGCCACGTTCTGCCCGATCCGCCAGGGAATGGCGGGGTCAGGGTTCAGTGTTGAGGGTTTAGTGTTTAGAGCGGCAAGGCCCGCAGTCTGTGCTCTGGACTCTGAACTCCGAATCCCGAATCCTGAATCCTGAATCCTGAATCGGGGATTCATGCGCTGCATCAGGTTCTCGGGAATCTCCTGGAAAAAGCGCGAGGCGACGTTGTAGCGCGTCTGCCCGTGCAGCATGCGGCTTTGCGCCAGCGAAAGATAGAGCCGGCGGCGCGCGCGCGTGAGCGCCACGTACATGAGCCGCCGCTCTTCTTCGATGCCATCGGCTTCGGTAAGGCTGTTCTCATGCGGAAACAGCCCTTCCTCCAGCCCGCTGATAAAGACGCTGTGGAACTCCAGGCCTTTTGCCGAGTGCACGGTCATCAGTTGCAGCGCGTCTGCGCCCGGCCCGGCCTGGCGCTCGCCGGCTTCCAGCGCCGCATGCGCCAAAAAGGCAGTGAGTTCATCGGGCTCGTCGATCGGCGCGCTTTCCCCCGCCGGCTGCACATCGCGCTCGGCGACGAAAGACGCCGCGGCGTTGACAAGTTCGGCCAGGTTTTCGAGGCGGTCGGCGCCTTCCTTCTCGGCCTTGTAGTGCGCTTTAAGGCCGCTCGCCTCGACCACATGCTCGATGATTTCCGGCAGCGGCAAGCTGGCAGTGGCATCGCGCATGGTCTCGATCAGCCTGACAAATGCGCCGGTGCTTGCCGCAGCCTTGCCGCCAAGCACATTGGCGCAGGCCGCGGCCCACAGGCTGATGCCGCGCTCGCGCGCGATTTCCTGCAGTTGTTCGAGGCTGCGGCTGCCGATGCCGCGCGCCGGGAAATTGATCACGCGCAACAGCGCGCCGTCGTCGTCCTGGTTCGCGGTCAGCCGCAGATAGGCCAGCGCATGCTTGATTTCCTGGCGCTCGAAAAAGCGCAGCCCGCCATAGACACGGTACGACAGCGCCGCGTTAAACAGCGCGTGCTCGAGCACCCGCGACTGCGCATTGGAGCGGTACAGCACCGCCATGTTGGCCAGCGCCACGCCCTCGGCGTGCAGCCTCTTCACTTCGTCGACGATAAAACCCGCCTCCTCGATGTCGGTCGATGCCTCGTAGACCCGCAGCGGCTCGCCCTTGCCTTCGGAAGTCCACAGGTTCTTGCCCAGCCGCTTGCGGTTATGACCGATCAGTGCATTGGCCGCGTCGAGGATATGCCCGTGGGAGCGGTAGTTCTGTTCGAGCTTGATGACTTTCTCGATGCGGAAATCGCGCTGCAGATCCTGCATGTTGGCGCTGTTGGCGCCGCGGAAGCCGTATATGCTCTGATCGTCGTCGCCGACGGCGAAGATCGCGTTGGTCGAGCCTGCCAGCAACTGCAGCCAGCGGTACTGGAGGCGGTTGGTATCCTGGAATTCGTCGACCAGGATGTGATGGAAACGGTTCTGGTAATGTTCGCGCAGCGCCTCGTTGCGCGACAGCAGTTCGTATGACCGCAGCAGCAGCTCGGCGAAGTCGACCACGCCCTCGCGCTGGCACTGCTCGTCGTAGGCCGCGTAAAAATCGCGCATGCGGCGCGAAAAGTCATCATAGGGCTCGACCTGCTGCGCGCGCCGCCCTTCGTCCTTGCTGGCGTTGATGAACCACTGCGCCTGCCGCGGCGGATAGCGCTCCTCGTCGACATTGAGACTCTTCATCAGCCGTTTGACGAGAGAAAGCTGGTCCTGGATATCGAGTATCTGAAACAGCTGCGGCAAACCGGCCTCGCGATGGTGCGTGCGCAATAGCCGGTTGCACAGGCCGTGGAAGGTGCCCACCCACATGCCGCGGGTATTGATGGGCAGCATGGCCGAGATGCGCGTGAGCATCTCCTTCGCCGCCTTGTTGGTAAAGGTGACCGCAATCAGCTCCTGCGGACTGACCTGCCCGGTCTGGACCAGCCAGGCGATGCGCGTGGTCAGCACGCGCGTCTTGCCGCTGCCGGCGCCGGCGAGAATCAGCGAGGATTGGTGAGGCAGCGTGACCGCTTCCAGCTGCTGTTCGTTAAGACCGGAGAGAAAACTTGGGGGCATGCGAAGCTGCGTAAAAATTAGCGCCGATTATAAAGCACGCAGCGCATGCCGTCTTCCGAGATGGATGCAGGTATAATCGTAGCTTTTTCCACGGCTTAGGTATGCAGCAGAAATATAATCCGCAGGTGATCGAGCGCGAGGCCCAGAAGCATTGGGAGGAGACCGACGCGTTCCGCGCCGTCGAAACCGGCGACAAGCCCAAGTATTACTGTCTGTCGATGTTTCCGTACCCGTCAGGCAAGCTGCATATGGGGCATGTCAGGAACTATACCATCGGCGACGTGCTCACGCGTTATCACCGCATGAAGGGCTACAACGTGCTGCAGCCCATGGGCTGGGATGCGTTCGGGCTGCCGGCGGAGAATGCGGCGATGGCCAACGGCGTGCCGCCCGCCAAATGGACCTACGACAACATCGCCTACATGAAGAAGCAGCTCAAGTCGCTCGGCTTCGCCATCGACTGGAGCCGCGAACTCGCCACCTGCAAACCCGATTATTATCGCTGGAACCAGTGGCTGTTCCTGCGCATGCTGGAAAAAGGCCTGGTCTATAAAAAGACCGGCACCGTGAACTGGGACCCGGTCGATCAGACGGTGCTCGCCAACGAGCAGGTGATCGACGGCCGCGGCTGGCGCACCGGCGCGCCGATCGAGAAGCGCGAGATCCCCATGTACTACATGGCGATCACGCAGTACGCCGACGAACTGCTCGCCGCCCTCGATACGCTCCCCGGCTGGCCCGAGCGCGTCAAGACCATGCAGGCCAACTGGATAGGCAAGAGCGAAGGCGTGCGCTTTGCGTTCCCTCACGACATCAAGGGTGAAGATGGCAAGCTGATCCAAGGGGGCAGGATGTATGTCTTCACCACGCGCGCCGACACGATCATGGGTGTAACCTTCTGCGCCGTCGCTCCCGAGCATCCGCTCGCCGAGCACGCGGCCAAGAGCAATCCCAAGCTTGCGGCTTTCATTGAAGATTGCAAAAAAGGCGGCACGACCGAAGCCGAGCTTGCGCTCAGGGAAAAAAAAGGCGAAGCCACCGGCCTGTCCGTGCCCCATCCGCTCACCGGGGGGGAAATAGAGATCTGGGTCGGCAACTACGTGCTTATGGGCTACGGCGACGGCGCCGTCATGGGCGTTCCCGCCCATGACGAAAGGGATTTCCATTTCGCCAAGCTGCACGGTCTGCCTATCAAACAAGTAATCAATGCCCAGACCAGCCCATTCACAACCGACCATTGGCAACCTTGGTATGAAAGCAAAAACGGTGTTTGCATTAACTCCGGAAAATACAACAGCCTCGGGTATCACGAGGCTGTTGATGCGATCGCCGCCGATCTCGCCGCCAAGGATCTGGGTGACAAGAGAACCACCTTCCGCCTGCGCGACTGGGGCATTTCGCGCCAGAGATATTGGGGCACACCGATCCCGCTGATCCACTGCGACGCCTGCGGCGACGTGCCGGTACCCGACAAGAATCTGCCGGTGGTGCTGCCCGAAGACTGCGTGCCCGACGGCACCGGCAACCCGCTCAACAAGCGCGCCGATTTCGTCAATTGCACATGCCCCAAATGCGGCAAACCGGCGCGGCGTGAAACCGACACCATGGACACCTTCGTTGATTCTTCATGGTATTACGCCCGCTACGCCTGCGCCGGCAATACCGAGGCGATGGTGGACGGGCGCACCGCTTACTGGATGCCGGTAGACCAGTACATCGGCGGCATCGAGCACGCCATTCTGCACCTGCTTTACTCGCGCTTCTGGACCAAGGTCATGCGCGACGTCGGGTTGGTCAAATACGACGAGCCGTTCGCCAAACTGCTCACCCAGGGCATGGTGCTGAACGAGATCTTCTTCCGCAAGACCGACAGTGGGCGCATCGCCTATTTCAATCCCGCCGATGTGGAAATCGAAGCCGACGACAAGGGCAACCGCGTCGGCGCCATCCTCAAAGCCGACGGCCAGCCGGTGGAATCCGGCGGCATCGGCACCATGTCGAAATCGAAAAACAACGGCGTCGACCCGCAGGCGCTGATCGACGAATACGGCGCCGATATCGCGCGATTCTTCATGATGTTTACCTCGCCTCCGGAGGACACGTTGCTCTGGAACGACGCCGGGGTCGAGGGTTCGGCGCGTTTCCTCAGGCGGCTGTGGGCCTTCGCTCACGAGTTCTCTAAATCGGAAACGAAATCGGCCGCTGCATTGCAGAGCGCCGCTCTCCCCGAGGACCTTGCCGCAGCGCGGCGTGAAGTCCATGCCGTGCTGAAGCAGGCTAATTACGACATGGCGCGCCACCAGTTCAACACCGTGGCGTCGGCGTCGATGAAGATACTGAATGCGCTTGAAACCGCGCACAAAAGCGGCGCCGATCCTGCGCTGCGTTGCGCGGTACTACATGAGGGTCTCTCCATGCTGCTGCGCCTGCTGTCGCCGATCACGCCACATGTCTCGCACCATCTGTGGCAGGAACTCGGGTTCGGCGCCGATATTCTGGCCGAACCCTGGCCGAAGCCCAGCGAAGATGCGCTCACGCAGGACGAGATCGAACTCGTGGTCCAGATCAACGGCAAGAAACGCGGCGATCTGCGCGTGCCGCGCGAAGCCGATCGCGCCGCGATCGAGAAAATGGCGCTGGCCGACGCCAATGTGCGGAAGCACGTCAACGGCCAGACGGTAAAAAAGGTGATCGTCGTGCCCGGCAGGCTCGTGAACGTCGTCGTATAAATGAGGTAAGATCACGACGAGGCTGGAGACGCATTTTGTCCATCATTCATTAAATGAAATGTATCCTTTAGGGCGTTCATCATTCATCATTCTGATAGCAGCGCTGCTGCTATCAAGCTGCGGCTTCCACCTGCGCGGCCCGGCGCACCTGCCTTTCGATTCCATGTACGTGCTGGCGGAGCCGACTTCGCTGTTTGCGACCCAGTTCAAGCGCGCGATAGGCACCGGCAGCAAGACCCGGATTACCGAAAACCAGAAAGACGCGCAGGTTACCTTGCAGATTCTGAACGAAGTGCGCGAAAAGCAGATACTGTCACTTTCCGGCGCCGGGCGCGTAAGCGAGTTCCTGCTGCGCTACCGGGTGTCCTACCGTCTGTTCGACAGCAAGAACATAGACCGCATACCGGCAAGCGAAATCGTGCTGCAGCGCGACTTCGCGTTCAACGACCAGCAAGTGCTGCCGAAGGAATCAGAAGAAGCGCTGCTCTACCGCGACATGCAGAACGACGCCGTGCAGCAGCTGGTGCGCCGGCTACAGGCAGCCAGGCCTGAAGCTAGGTCGTAAACGTCGGCTGGGCACTGAGTTTTTTGCAAAACTCTGCTATGCTCTCCATGTCTGCCGTGCCCCTAGGAGTTTGTCGGACCTGTGTTCGACAAACTCCTTAAATGAAAAGCGCCAAGGAACGGAATGAAAAGAACGCCATGCGTTCCGATGAATGGGGCCAAGTCCGACAGGCTGCTATGCGCATAACAACCGAGCAGCTCCAGCAGCACCTCTCCCGCGAGCTGAAACCGCTGTACACGGTATTCGGCGACGAGCCGCTGCTTGCGCTCGAAGCCACCGACCGCATCCGCGGCAAGGCGCGTGACGAAGGTCACGCCGAGCGCGAAATCCTGACCGTAGACGCCGGCTTCAAGTGGAAAGAACTGGCCTTCGCCGGCAGTTCCCAGTCGCTGTTCGCCTCGAAGAAACTGCTGGAGCTGCGCATTCCTACCGGCAAGCCCGGCACCGAAGGCAGTGAACAGCTGCAGGCCTATTGCGCAGCGTTGCCGCAGGATGTCGTCACGCTCGTGTATCTGCCCAACGTCGATTGGCGCGCGCAAAAATCCGGCTGGTTCGAGATGCTCGGCCGCGCCGGTATCATGGTCGAAGCGAAGGTCGTGCCGCGTAAAGCATTGCCGCAGTGGCTGACCGGCCGGCTCCGTGCCCAGAATCAGGAAGCGGACGAGGAAACACTCGGTTTCATCGCTGACCGGGTCGAAGGCAATCTGATGGCCGCCTTCCAGGAAGTGCAGAAACTTGCGCTGTTGTTCCCGGCCGGCCGCATCGCGTTCGATCAGGTGCGCGACGCCGTGCTCGACGTTGCGCGCTACGACGTATTCAATCTGGGCGAAGTCATGCTCGAAGGCGACCCGCTGCACTTGTCGCGCATGCTCGACGGCCTGCAAGGCGAGGGCACCGCGCCGCCGCTGGTGCTGTGGGCCCTGGCCGAGGAAATCCGCGCCATCGGCAAGATCATCACCGGCGTCAATTCCGGAAAACCGGTTTCCATGCTGCTGCGCGAGGCACGCATCTGGGGTCCCTCGCACCAGAACCTCATGCAGCAGAACATGAAACGCTTCTCGCTGGCGCAGGTCACCGAGGCGCTGCGTCACGCCGCCGCCATCGACCGCATGATCAAGGGACTGATCCGCGGCGATGTCTGGGATGAACTGCTGCAACTGGGTCTGCGCTTTGCGCGCAGCAACGCCGGCGTGACACCGCCCCGCGCTTCACGCAAGGCCGTCAGCCAGGCCGCTGCCGGTCAACCGGCGCTGTTCTGACCCCGCCGGAAGCGCCCGGCACTCCGCACCGTCGCTGCCCATATTGCGGCGCAACTGATAAAATCGCCTCATGGATATCCAGACCTATATGATCGGCGTGGGGCGCGAAGCCCGCGCCGCGTCGCGTTTCATCGCGAAAGCCGACACCAACACCAAGAACAAGGCGCTTACGGCGACGGCGCAGGCGCTCGAACGCACCGCGAAAGGCCTGCTCGAAGCTAATGGGCGCGACGTGAAAGCGGCGCGTGCAAAAAAACTCGATGCGGCGGCGATCGACCGCCTCACGCTTACCACCCGAACCATAGAGTCCATGGCCGACGGCTTGGTGCAGATCGCCAATCTGCCTGATCCCATCGGCGAGATCATCGACCTCAAGTACCGCCCCTCCGGCATCCAGGTCGGCCGGATGCGCGTGCCGCTCGGCGTCATCGGCATCATTTACGAATCGCGCCCCAACGTCACGGCCGACGCCGCGGGCCTGTGTCTGAAATCCGGCAATGCCGCGATCCTGCGCGGCGGATCGGAGGCGATACACTCCAACCAGGCCATCGCGGCCTGCGTGCACGAGGGCCTGAAGGCGGCGGGGCTGCCCGAAGCCGTGATACAGGTGATCGAGACTACCGACCGCGCCGCGGTGGGTGAACTCATCACCATGCGGGACTTCGTCGACGTCATCGTGCCGCGCGGCGGCAAGGGACTGATAGCCCGCATCGC
>CAYIRZ010000079.1:0-10159 GCA_964365845.1 uncultured Streptomycetaceae bacterium | reverse complement strand
GGCGTCACCGGATCGCGGCCCGACAGCTTGAGCAGCGCGTCGCGCACGAACTGATAGAACGTCACCATCACTGACACCGGGTTGCCCGGCAGGCCGAAGAAGTGTGCCTTGCCGATCTTGCCGTAAGCCAGGGGCCGGCCGGGCTTCATGGCGATTTTCCAGAACACCACTTCGCCCAGCTTGTTGAGCAGGTCTTTGATGAAATCGGCTTCGCCCACCGAAACGCCGCCGCTGGTGATGACGACGTCGACCGTCTCCGCCGCTTCCTTGAATGCCGCTTCCAGCAGCTTGGGGTCATCGCGCACCACGCCCATGTCGATCACTTCGCAGCCGAGGCGCGTGAGCATGCCGTGAATGGTGTAGCGGTTGCTGTCGTAAATCTGACCTTCCGCTAGCGGCGTGCCTATCGATTTCAGTTCGTCGCCGGTCGAAAAAAAAGCCACGCGCAGGCGGCGATAGACCATGATTTCGGGAATGCCGAGCGAGGCGATGAGCCCGATTTCCGCCGGGCGCAAAAACTGACCGCGCTTCAATGCAGACTGTCCGGTTTTCAGGTCCTCGCCGGCGCGGCGCACGTGCTGGCCTTGGCGGTGCCCGCCGCCGATCGTGACCTCATCGCCTTTGGCCTCGACATGCTCCTGCATGACGATGGTGTCCGCGCCTTGCGGCACGACGGCGCCGGTCATGATGCGCACGCACTCGCCGGGTTTCACCGCACCCGGGAACGGCACGCCGGCGAAGGCCGTGCCCGCCACTTTCAGGGTTGCTTTGCCATCGCTTTTCAGGTCGGCAAAGCGCGCGGCGTAGCCGTCCATCGCGGAATTGTCATGCGATGGAACATCGAGCAGCGAAATGACGTCTTCCGCCAGCACGCGGCCCAGCGCGGCACGAATGTGCACGCGCTCGGCCGTAGTGACCGGAGACAGAAAACGGCCGATGACTTCGCGCGCTTTCAGCACCGGCATCGAGTTGGGATCGTAATCGTCGGCGCAGGAAAGCTGGATCGGGGATTGTGATGGATCGTTCATGGCATGAATGGCGTTCTTTTCTCCTCGTTCTTTGGTTTTTTCATTTTAGTAGTTTGTCGGGGCTCAGTCCGACAAACTCCTGGCGTCTCAAGCAGGGGAATTCTACAGGATTTGAGCCGGGATCGAGACCGGTGCGGGTCGTTTCGCCATTCCCGGCTTGCCGAATTACGGCAGAATGGCGGTGTTTTCCCTTAAAATCCCTTGTTTTGCGCCAGACCGCATCAAACGATGAACGACCTTGCCCAGGCATTTGCTGCAGCGTTCGAACTGATCGGCCGGCTCGATGCCGAGCTGATCGGGATCGTGGCGTTGAGCCTCGAAGTCAGCGTGACGGCGGTGATGGTTGCCTCCCTCGTCGGTCTGCCGCTGGGCGCCGCGCTTGCCGTCGAGCGCTTTCGCGGCCGCCAGGCGATAGTCGTGCTGCTCAACGCGCTGATGGGCCTGCCGCCCGTGGTGGTCGGGCTGCTGGTCTACCTGCTGCTGTCGCGGGCGGGTCCGCTGGGCTCGTTCGGCATCCTGTTCACTCCCGCGGCCATGATCATCGCGCAGGCGATACTCATCACGCCGATCATCGCGGCGCTGTCGCGGCAGACCATAGAGGATGCCTGGCGCGAGTATGAAGAGCAGTTGCGTTCGCTGGGCGCGAAGCGGCTGACTGCGGCGCTGACGCTGCTGTGGGACACGCGCTTCTCGCTGGTGACGATCGTCCTCGCGGGCTTCGGGCGGGCGGCGGCGGAAGTGGGCGCCGTGATCATCGTGGGCGGCAATATAGACGGCGTAACGCGCGTGATGACCACCGCCATCGCGCTCGAGACCAGCAAGGGTGATCTCCCGCTTGCGCTGGGTCTGGGCATCATACTCGTGGGACTGGTGGTCGCGCTGAATGCCGCCGCCAATCTCATCAAGGAAGCGGCGCAGCGCCGCTACGGCTAGGAATTTGCAGGAGGTTGCCCTGCAAATTCCTAAAATGAAAGACAAGGAGCGGACATGTTGCCGCTGATACTGGAGGACGTGTCATTTGCCGTCAACGGCAGGACGATCATCGACCGCATATCGGTCGAGATCGTTGCCGGCCCTCGAACCGTCATTCTCGGGCCCAACGGCGCAGGCAAGAGTGTCCTCATGCGACTTTGCCATGGACTGCTGAATCCTACGGCAGGCGTTATCGCCTGGCGCAGGCCGACGAAAGGAGGGCTGCGTCAGGCGATGGTGTTTCAGCGTCCGGTGATGCTGCGGCGCTCGGCGCTCGCCAACATCATCTATGGCCTGAAACTCGCGGGTGTCTCCCGCACGGAATGCGAGCTGCGGGCAAGAGACGTGCTGGAAGTGGTCGGGCTCGCGGCATTGGCCGACCGGCCGGCGCGCGTGTTGTCCGGCGGCGAGCAGCAGCGTCTGGCATTGGCGCGCGCCTGGGCGCTCGGACCGGAAGTGCTGTTTCTCGATGAGCCGACAGCCAACCTCGACCCGGGCGCCGTGCGCGACATCGAGAACATCATCTCGGCCATTCATGCCACCGGCACCAAGATCATCATGACCACCCACAATCTGGGGCAGGCGCGCCGTCTGGGCGACGAAATATTGTTTTTGTACGACGGCCGCCTCGTCGAACGTGCCCTTGTAGACACTTTTTTCGCGGCGCCGGCTTCGGCGGAGGCAGCTCAGTTCATTAAAGGAGAACTGCCATGGCAGTGACGAGAAAACTTTTATCCATTATTGCATTCCTGCTGACCGCGGTGAGCGCGTCCGCGGCGTGGGCTGCCGATCGCTTTATCACGGTCGCCTCGACGACCTCGACCGAGCAATCGGGGTTGTTCAAGCACCTGCTGCCGGCGTTCGAGAAGAAGACCGGCATCCGGGTGCGCGTGGTCGCGCTCGGTACCGGCCAGGCGCTCGACATGGGCAGGCGCGGCGATGCCGATGTGGTATTCGTGCACGACAAGGCTGCGGAAGAAAAATTTGTCGCCGACGGTTTCGGCGTCGGGCGTTTCGAGGTGATGTACAACGACTTCATACTGGTCGGCCCGAGAAGCGATCCGGCGAAAGTGACGGGCGGCAGGGACATCGTCGCAGCCCTCAAGAAAATCCAGTCTGCGCAGGCGCCTTTCGTGTCGCGCGGCGACAAGAGCGGCACGCACGCCGCCGAATTGCGGCTGTGGAAAGTTGCGGGCATCGACATGCCGGCGGTCAAGGGAGCATGGTACCGCGAAACCGGTTCCGGCATGGGGCCGGCGCTCAACACCGCATCCTCGATGAACGCCTATATTCTTGCCGACCGCGGCACCTGGCTCTCGTTCAAGAATCGCGGCGACCTCATCATCTCGGTCGAGGGCGACCAGCGGTTGTTCAACCAGTACGGCGTGATGCTCGTCAATCCGGCGAAGCACCCGCACGTCAAGAAAGACCTGGGACAGGCGTTCGTGGACTGGGTGATCTCGACGGAAGGCCAGAAGGCGATTGCGGAGTACAAGATCGGCAGCGACCAGTTGTTTTTTCCCAACGCAAAGAAATAACGCGAAGCGGGAAGCGGGAAGCGTTATAGCTTGACCCAGCCACGCTTGAGCAGGTGGTAGGCGGCAACGCCGATGATGAACGCGAGGCCGATGTTCCAGATGGCACAGGCCGCGGTGATCAGGCTCACGAAACGATCGTTCTTGGTTTTTCCGAAATCGCAGGAGCCGAGCGCAAGCTGGGCGCCGGTCAAAAACAGGATGACGCCGAGTATCGGCGCCGGGAAAATCCTGAATATCGTTGCCACCGAACTGCTGAAGAAGAGGGCGACGACGAGCAGCAGGGTGCCCAGGATGATCAGCGCGCCGCCAGTGCGGGCGCCGAAGCGGACATGTCCCGCCATGCCGCCCGCGCCATGGCACATCGGCACGGCGCCGACCAGCGGACCGAGAAGATTCATGATGCCGGTCGAGATCGCGACTTTCTTTTCGCTGACGGGCCGGTCGGGAAACAGGCGATTGTTTTCCTCGGTGACGGCCAGGACGGCATTGCCCAGCGTCAGCGGGATCTGGGGCAGCGCCAGGAATACCGCGCCGATCAGGAATTCCCGCCACGTCATGCTGCCGAGCGCAAACGAAGGCAGCCTGAAGCCGGCGCTGATGGTGGCAAGTTCGGCCAGCAGCGAGGTGTCCTGCGCGACGGCCACGAGCGCGCCGAGAATCAGCAGCAGGAACATCACGGGCACCGCGCGATTGGTGAGGAGCAGCATCGTCACTAGCAGTGCCGCACCGCCCAGCAGCCAGCCTGCGGACATCATCTTGATGCCTTCGAGCATGAAACTAAAACCCAGCCCGATGACGATGCCGACGGCGACGGGGCGGCTGACGAGATCAGCCACTTTCTTGGCGGTCCCGGTGATGCCAAGTACAAACCAGATGATGCCGGTAACGATGCCGGCGCCGTAGACGGCGTTCGGCGTGATCGTGATCGTTTGCGCCGCTTGCGTGGTGGCGACGGCGCCGATGGCTTTCATCGGCTGGATCGGGAACGGGGTCTTGTAGTAGAGCCCGGAGATGATTTTCGCGATGCCGAACGCGAGCAGGATGCCGTAGGGGTCCATCTTCAGCAGGCTGATGTAAGCCACCGTGAACGGAATCAGCGTGCCGAGGTCGCCGAACGCCCCCGCCCACTCCATGCGGTCGTAGCGGTTCACCGGCGCCGCCGATTGCGGCTTGAGTGCGTGATTATTTTCAGCCATGGGTTTTTTGTGGTACCCAACGGGATAAGGGCGGGATCACGGGACCTGCAACATGGTAACTCTGTTGCGGAACACTTGCCTACGCGATCATCAGCAGCTTGGTTCCCGCAAGGGACATGACAAGCGCCAGGGTGATCAGCAGCCCCCGCTGCTGCAGTTTCTCCAGCCCGAGCCAGGTGCCGAGCACGGCGCCGAGCAGGGCGCTCAATGCAAGCCAGGGCAGATCGGCGGGAACCGATTGCACCGTGGCCGACCCGGCGAGAAGCGCCACGGTCGAGTTGACCAGGATGAACGGGGCGGCGATGCCGGCGGTGGTCTTGGGGCCCGCCCAGCCGAGGTAGAGCAGCGCGGGGCTCAGGAAAATGCCGCCCCCGGTGCCGGTGAGTCCCGAGACCAGGCCGATCAGCGCGCCGATGAACGCCGCGGGCAGCCGCTGCACGCGCACCACGCCTTCCGCCATTGCCGGGCGGGAGCTGAACGCCCGCCACGTGAGATAGACCGCCGAGAGCAGCAGCACAATGCCGACTGCCGCGTAGTAGCCGGTAGTCGAGAGCTTCTGCATGCCGCCCAGCGCGGCGAAGGGCACGGAGCCGATCAGAAACGGCCACAGGCCGGACCAGTTGAAGAAGCGCGCCCTGCGGAAGCGGTACACCGTGAGCGCCGCCACCACGATGTTGAGCACCAGGGCGGTCGGGCGCATTACCGCCGGGGCGATGCCGACCAGCGCCATCATGGCGAGATAGCCGGATGCGCCGGCGTGCCCCACGGTGGTGTAGAGCGCGGCCACGCAGAAAAACAGCGCGCTCAGTATAAGGATCTCGTGCAGTTCCATAACTGCTAAACGATAACATAGGCGATTGCGCTGGACCGGCATAGCGAGGGCTTCGCGTAGCTGTCCGGTCCGGGTTTGATCGCATGAGGATGGTGAGATTGCTGCCTTTGCGATTAACCGCTCACCGCTGCCCGTGCCCCTGACGCGCCATTACCGGAGTGTTGCCTATATCAACGTGAGTATTGATCTAAATCAATAACTTATGCTGCATTGCAGCGGATGCTTTCAGGAGTTGAGCGCGTCCTGCTGCGAGCTTCCGGTACCGAGCCCGTGATCCGCGTCATGGTGGAAGGCCGCGACAACTGCGGGGTGCGCCGTCTGGCGGATCATATCGCCGCGGTGGGCGCCTGATACGCTTTTTTCTGCGCAGGGATTGAGTTTCCGATGCTTAATACGTCGCCGGTGCGTTTCTCGCTATCAGCCAAACTTGTCTTTGGATTTCTCCTGATCACCGTACCGTCACTCTCGGTGATGGTGGCCATCAGCTTATATGCGCTCTGGGATCTGACCAGCGTCAACCACGAACTCCAGGAGATCAGCCGCTCGCTGGAAGCCGTGCAGGGTCTGGAAACCGCCGTTGCGAAAACAGTAACGCCGCTTAGCGCATACCTCGTCGATGGCGTGTCTGGAGAAGACCGCCGATTCCAGGCGGTGGTTCAGGAGGTGGAAGTTCGATTGCGGGGCTGTGGCAGTGCCGCTTGCCACGGGAATTCCCGGCAACCGAGAGCAATGGCCGACAGCTTGGCTCCGTATATTCAGGGAATCAAGGATCGCGCCTCGATCGTCTTCGGGGCTGGCGAGTCGCTGACTGGGCAAGCGAAGGTCCGTGTGCTTCACGAGATCAACCAGCAGAGCGAAGAGGCCAACCGCCGGTTGGAACGAATGTCCTCGACGCTACTCCTGAGGGTGGCATCCCTCCAGGAGAAATCCCAGGCAGTGAGCCGAAGGGCCGCGACCCTGATCGTGGCCACGGTATCGCTGGTTCTCGCGCTTGCGGCTATAAGCGCCTGGCTTCTGTCCAGGCGGCTTCTGAAACATGTCGGCGAACTGCTGACCGGGACACAGCACATTACACATGGTGATCTGCGATATCGCGTGGCAGAAACGCAGCGGGATGAGATCGGGCAACTGGCTCAATCTTTCAACGCCATGGCCCAGGAGATCCAGGAGCACCGCGAGCACCAGGAGCGGACGGTGGAGGCCAAAACGGCCGAGCTCAAGCACGCCCAGGATGCCCTGGTCCAGTCGGAAAAGCTCGCTTCGATTGGCCTCCTGGCCTCAGGTGTTGCTCACGAGTTGAACAATCCGCTGACCAGCATCCTCATGAACGTTAATCTGCTTATGGAAGATGCGCTCGATCAGCCAGCCCTCCGGCAAGAACTTCAACGCATCGGCGAGGACACGGTTCGGTGCAAGCGCATTATCGATGATCTCAAGGATTTTTCCCGGCGCCACGAGCCGGACATCGCGCCAACCGACTTGGGCGCTCTGGTCCACGATGCGCTTGGCTTGCTTGGACGCGGCGCAGGGCTTCAGGGGATCACGGTTATTCCCGAGCTTTCGCACGAGATTCCGCCGGTGCCGTGCGACCCCGCCAGGATGGAGCAGGTGCTTGCGAATGTTTTTGTGAATGCGGTTCAGGCCATGCCTCAGGGGGGAAGACTGACGGTCAGAACCGGACTTCGGGCGGGCTTTGCGGAGATATCAGTCGAGGATACCGGTCCTGGCATCCCGGGTGAGATCCGAAGTAAGATCTTTGATCCGTTCTTTACCACAAAACCGCACGGAACGGGCTTGGGGCTTTCCATTGTTTACAGGATCATGGAAGCACACGGCGGCAGAATCGACGTGGAAAATGTGATGCTGGAGGATCCTCAGGCAAGCTCGTTGCAGGTGGTTGGGACCAGGGTTCTTCTTTTGCTGCCGCTAGGAGCGAAGAATACCGATATCGAAATGGTGGCGGGTCATTAGGACGGCGAGGTCAAGGTGACGGGAGTTCCGGAAAATAAAGTCAAGGGAAAAATCTTTGTCGTGGATGACGAAGAGCGCATTTGCGAGGCGGTGAAGAGAGCCCTGGAACGCATAGGCTATCAAGTGGAGACCAGTCTGGATGCAATGGACTCACTGGAGAAAATCCATAAGGGTTCTTGGGACATGGTGATCTGCGATATTAAAATGCCGGCGATGGATGGGATGTCGCTCCTTGAGCGGATCAAAGAGTATGACTCCAACATCCTGGTCTTGATAATAACCGGCTATGCCTCTATTGAGTCCGCGGTCGAAGCAGTAAAAAAGGGCGCACAGGAATACATCCCCAAGCCCTTTTCTCCGGGGCAGCTCCGTTTTTTTGTCGAACGGGCCTTCGAGAGAAAACGTCTGATAGAGGAGAACCTCTACCTGAAAACCGAGCTTGGCCAGGCCAATGTCAGGAATGTGGTCATTGGCAAGAGCCAGGTCATGGAACAGCTCTTTGGCCTTATTGCAAAGGTGGCGAAGACCGACTCCTCGGTGCTGATCACCGGGGAAAGCGGCACCGGCAAGGAAGTCGTGGCTCGTCTCATTCATTTTGGTGGCGTGCGGGCTGCCGCGCCCTTCGTTACAGTGAACTGCTCGGCTATTCCCAGGGATCTCCTGGAAAGCGAGCTCTTCGGGCACAAACGAGGGGCTTTTACCGGGGCTCTGTATACCAAGCGCGGAAGCTTTGAGCAGGCCGATGGCGGCACGTTCTTTCTCGATGAGATCGGCGATATGAAGCTCGAGATGCAGGCGAAGATCCTCAGAGTGTTGGAAGAGAAAAGGATCAAGAAAGTCGGTTCGGAAGACGAGATTTCCGTCGATGTAAGGGTTATCGCGGCCACCAACAAGAACCTGGGGGATGAGATCAAGGCCGGCCGATTTCGGGAGGACTTGTTTTACCGGCTTAACACCGTCCAAATTGCAATTGCTCCGTTGCGCGAGCATCGAGAGGATATTCCCTTATTTGCCCGACACTTTCTCAAGGTTTTCTCCACGGAGATGAAGAAGCCGGCGACGGACTTTTCCGAGGAAGCACTGAGTTTTATGATGAATCACAACTGGCCCGGAAACGTGAGGGAGTTGAGAAATGTCGTGGAAAGGGCGCTGATCTTCGTGAGCCCCGGCGAGTTCATTCGAACCAGCCATTTCCCGGCCGAGCTACGTGAAAAGGCAAATACAAATTTCCATTCCTCCTCCCAGGACTTCAAGAGCTTGAGGGTATTCGAGATGGATTACATCCGCAAAGTCCTGGATGCCTGCGATGGCAACAAGATAAAAGCCGCGGAGATTTTGGGCATCTCACCTTCGACTATCTGGCGCAAACTGCAAGAAGAATCCTAAGAACAGGCTGCCGTGAGTCCGGCGGCATTTCAATTCGCACACCCATTGCAAAATGCAATTAGGAAGAAGCCCTTGTTTTCAGTGGCTTAGTATCCACAATTGCAAACCGCAAGTATCTTCCGTTTTCCCGCTCTAATCGAAGTCCTCACGCCTGATATAAAGTGCAGCTAGATCAAGTACTTACACGATTCAGTCTGTCGCAACTTCTAGCATCATTCTTGCTTTATGTAGTGCAAGTCCAGTGTCAGAAGCACCAACATCACCTTTGGACAACGAACTCAAGATCGTCAGGCGCGAGCAAAGTGCGCGGTCACGCCAGCATAGAGGGGTCCTGACCCAGGTGATCTATGAGTGTGACGCGCTGGAGATTCTGCGCACGGAAATGGAAATCGGAAGCGCTTGCGACAGCCCGGAATTCGGAGATTTCTCCGCCGTTCACTTTGTCATTGGTGGAACCCCGGTGTTCCGGACATCGCATCAGTCCGCGAATCTGATGCCGGGTGACAGCATTATTTTCAATGACGAAAGACCATACACGATTCTTAATGGTGCTCCGTCACGTTCGGTCATCCTGAGCGTTCTTTTCAAGACGCTCGCTTCGGAGATTCGGGCGTGAAGCACGCCAGGAAAACGCCTAGCCTGGAATTAACGCGGTCTTGACCATGGATTTTGAACTCTGACAGCAGCTAAGGAGATTTTTGTATGAAACTGACGAGACGGGCATTCATTCAGGCATCGGTCGCGACAGCTGGCTTGTTGGTGTCCGGGTGTGCGACGCAACCGGTAACCAGCGCGATGGCGCTGCGCAAAGCCAAAACTGCGGGTCCCGCCAAGGGCGAATGGGTGTCAACCGCCTGCCAGGGTTGCACCCAATGGTGCGCCATCCAGATCTTCGTGCAGAATGGCCGCGCGGTGAGGGTGCGCGGAAACCCGTTGAGCAAGACCAATGGTGGCTACGTCTGCCCCAGGGGCCACCTGATCCCGCAGCAGACCTACGATCCCGACCGGATCAAAGTGCCGATGAAGCGGACCAATCCGCAAAAGGGGCGCGGCATCGATCCGAAGTTCGTCCCGATCACCTGGGATGAGGCGCTCGACATCGTCGCCGACAAGATGATGGAACTGCGCAAGAACAACGAGGCGCACAAGCTCACTTACATCCGCGGCCGTTACTCGCCGACCTCCACGAACCTCCTGTACGGCACGCTGCCCAGGATTTTCGGGACGACGAATTAT
>CAYIRZ010000078.1:0-10210 GCA_964365845.1 uncultured Streptomycetaceae bacterium | reverse complement strand
CCGCTTGCGGGGGGAGAGCCTGCGCAGCACGCGAGGGGGCCTTAGGATGGGGGCTACGCTAACAACGTACTGGGTCCCCGCCTTCGCGAGGATGACTTAAGCAGCTAGTAGGATGCGCAAGCGCACCCTGGCTCGCTGCTCCGCGCTACGGTAGCAGCACCGTCGAACCCGTGGTCTTCCGCGCTTCCAGATCAGTCTGCGCCTGCGCCGCGTCTTTGAGCGCATAAGTCTGGTTGATCGTGATTTTCACCTTTCCACTCTTCACGACGGCAAACAGTTCGCGCGCCGCTTTGACCAGATCTTCACGCGATGCGGAGTAATGCAGCAGCGTGGGACGCGTGAGAAAGAGCGAACCCTTTTGCGCCAGGATGCCGGGATTGAACTGCGTGACCGCACCCGAGGCATTGCCGAAGCTCACCATCACGCCCATCGGCGCAAGACAGTCGAGCGAATCCATGAAGGTGTCCTTGCCGACGCCATCATAGACGACCGGCACGCCCTTGCCCTTCGTAATCTCTTTCACGCGATCCACGAACTTTTCCTTCGACGTGACGATGACATGCTTGCATCCGGCCTTTTTTGCGAGCGCCACCTTCGCCTCGCTGCCGACCGTGCCGATGACCGTCGCGCCCAGGTGCTTCGCCCACTGGCACAGAATCTGTCCGACGCCTCCGGCCGCCGCATGCATCAGGATGGTGTCGCCCTTCTTCACGCGATAAGTGCGGCGAATAAGGTATTGCGCGGTGAGGCCTTTCAACATCATCGCCGCTGCCGTTTTGTCGTCCACGCCGGCGGGAATCTTCACCAGCCGGTCCGCCGGGCGCATCAGCACCTCGGCATAGGCGCCGATCGGGCCGGCGTACGCTACCCGATCGCCGACCTTGAGCTCCTTGACCTTGGGGCCCACTGCCTCCACCACCCCCGCGCCTTCCGAGCCGAGAATAAACGGCAGCGGCAGAGGATAGAGGCCGCTGCGCTGATAGGTATCGACGAAGTTCAAGCCGACGGCGGTGTTTTTCACGCGCACCTGGCCGGGTCCCGGCGCCCCTACCTGCACTTCCTCCCATCTCAGTTTTTCCGGGCCGCCGGTTTCATGAATACGAATAGCGTGTGGCATTGTGTTTCTCCTTTTTGGTTTGATTGGCGCGCCGCGCGCCATGCGGGCGGCTTCAAAATCGGGCCCATGACTATAGCGCTCAAGGGCCCCTAATACAACTGGATCAATCGACGCGCACGCCGGCATCCCTGACGACTTTCCCCCAGCGCACGGTTTCGGTCCTGATGAACCCGGCGAATTTTTCCGGCGTGCTGGTCAGCGGATCGAAGCCTGCGCCCGCCAGCCGCTCCTTCACATCGGAAGCGCTCATGACTTTCACCAGTTCCCCATTGAGCCGGTGCACGATCTCCCCCGGCGTGCCGGCCGGCGCCAGGATGCCGTACCAGGTCAGCACCTCGAAGTTGTCGATTCCGGCCTCCCTGGCCGTCGGCACATCGGGCAGCGCCTGCAAACGCTCGGGCGCCAGCAAGGCGAGCGCCCTCACCTTGCCTGCCTTGATCTGCGGCAGCGCCGCGGGCACGCCGATCACCACCATGTCGACCTGCCCGCCCATCATGTTGATCATCGCCAGATTCGATCCCTTGTACGGCACGTGCACCATGTTGATTTTGGCCAGTCCTTTCAGCATCTCGCTGCCGAGATGGTTGGAAGTGCCGACGCCGCCCGAGCCGAAGTTGAGTTTGCCGGGATTATTTCTGGCGAGTTGCACCAGCTCCTTGAGACTTCTGGCCGGCACCGAAGGATGCACCAGCAGCACATTCGGAATCGAAGCCACCAGCGTAATCGGCGCCAGGTCTTTGACCGGATCGTAATTGAGCTTTTTATAGAGGCTGGGGCTGATCGCGATCGACGGCGCGCACAGCACGAAGGTATAGCCGTCGGGCGGCGACTTCGCAGCGAGTTCGGCGCCGAGGTTGCCGCCGGCACCCGGACGATTATCCGCCACCACCGGCTGGCCGAGCTGATCGGAAAGCTTCTGTGCTATGACCCGCCCCAGGATATCGGTAGGCCCCCCCGGCGGAAACGGCAGGATGAAACGCAGCGGCTTGGTGGGATAGCGCGTTTCCGCCGCCGTCGCATAAGAGAAACCGTGCAATGCCAATGCTGCCGCCACTATCAGAAATCGTGCGCCTGACATAAGCCTCCCCTCTTTACCCTTGAGATTTAAAATCTGCTCAAAAACAAAATCATTCACTCTGTGGCTAAAAGTCTTTCGGTTTTATCCGCTAACCTCCCGCATCACGGCGTAGAGCGCATTCTGCGCCTCGAACCCGATCCCCGGCCGGTCGGGCAGCTTCAGATAGCCGTTTTCGACTTTCGCATCGTCGGCAAAGCCGGCAAAGATACCGAACACGCCGGGATAGGCCTCGCAGCCGCCGAGCCCGAAACCGCCGACGATGGCGAGCGTCATCTGGTTGCCGCCGTGCGGAAAGACGGACTCCCGCGCCCAGCCGTTTTTCTTCAGCATGTCCAGCGTGCGTGAGAACTGCGCTATGCCGTATGACTGCGGCACATCGGTCTGAATAATATCGCGGTCGGCGCGCAGGCCGCCGAAGCGGATGAGGTTCTGCACGTCCTGCGTCGAAAACAGATTCTCGCCGGTGCCGATCGGCGCATCATAAATCGCCGCCACTTCCGCCAGCAGCGCATAGGCTAGCGGGTCGGTCGGCTCCTCGAACCAGCGCAGCTTGTAGGGAGCAAGCGCCTTGGCATAGGCCAATGCGCGCTCGCGGTCGAATCCGGCGTTGGCGTCGACCGCGAGGTTTGTGCTGGAAGCGACGATCTTCAGCGCCGCCTCGACGCGCTCGACGTCTTCGGGGACGGTGGCGCCGCCCACTTTGATTTTCATCGTGGTGTAGCCCTGGTCGAGCCGGCTCCTGATCTCGTCCTGCAGTTCCCTGATGCCTTTGCCCGGCTGGTACCAGCCGCCGCCGACATAGCAGGGCACTTTATCGGGCACTTTGCCGCCGTTGTACTTCTCCGCAAGCACGCGGTGCAAAGGCTTGCCGGCGATCTTGGCGACCGCGTCCCATACCGCGACTTCGATGGTGCCGACCGCCACCGAGCGCTCGGTGTGTCCGCCCGGCTTCTCGCGCTGCATCATGCAGGCGAGGATTTTCTCCGGATCGAAGTTGTCACCCGCATCGGTCACCAGCGATTCGGGCTTGGCCTTGAGAATGCGCGGTATGAAGCGGTCGCGCATCTGCGCGCCGCAGGCGTAGCGGCCGGTGGAATTGAAGGCGAAGCCCGCGACCGGTTTGCCGTCGCGGATCACGTCGGTGATCACCGCGACCACCGAGGTCGTCATCTCGCTGAAATCGAACACCGCGTTGCGCAGGCTTGATTTCAGCGGGACCGCGGTTTCGCGGATGTCGACGATGCGCATGGGGAGCCTAGTGAGCAGTGAGCCGTGAGCCGTGAGCAGTGAGCAGTGAGCCGTGAGCAGTGAGCCGTGAGCCGTGAGCCGTAAGAGCGAACAACCAATAGAGGCGACACGCGAATTATAGACAGGTTTAATCCGCTCACCGCTTACGGGCTTACAGCTTACCCGCTTACCGCTTACTTACCGCTTACCGCTCACCACTTACCGCTTATTGCTCAGTTCACCTTGATGCCGGCGCTTTTGATGACCTTGCTCCACTTCGCGATTTCAGATTTGATCTGGGCTGAAAACTCCTTGGGCGAGCTGGCAATGACGTCGAAACCCAGGTCGCTTACCCGTTTCTTCACGTCAGGCTGCGCCATGATTTTGGTCAGTTCGGCGTGTATGCGGTCGACCACCGCCTTGGGCGTGCCCGCGGGCACCAGTATTCCCTGCAGCGTATCCGCCTCCTGCCCCGGGAAACCCGCCTCCGCCATGGTCGGCACATTCGGCAGCGCCTGGGAACGCGTGGCGCCGGTCACGGCCAATGCGTGCAGACGGCCGGAGGTGATGTAAGGCGTGGTCGGCGGCAGCGCGGTGCAGCCTATCGGCACCTGATTGCCGACGACTGCCGCCACCGCGGGCCCGGCGCCGCCGTAAGGCACTGTCGCGACGTCAGCCTTGGCCGTCAGGCGCAACAAGTTCGCCGACAAGTCGGGCGTGGTGCCGATGCCCGGCGTCGCAATGCTGAATTTCTTCGGGTCGTTCTTCATCAGCGTGACCAGGTCCTTGAGGGTCTTCGCCGGCAGGCTGGGATGCGCCACAAAAACATTGGGCGAAGCGGCGATGTTGGAAATCGCAATGAAGCTCTTGTACGGATCGTACGGAATGTTTTTGTAAAGTCCCGGGTTCACCACAAAACTCGAGCTCACCACCAGTATCGTGTAGCCGTCGGCGCCGGCGTTCGCCGCGAGCCCCATGCCGATATTGCCGCCGGCGCCGGCGCGATTGTCCACCACCACCTGCTGGCCGAACGCTTCCGTGAGTTTGGCCGCCAGCACGCGCGCGATGGTATCGGTGGGCCCGCCCGGCGCGAACGGCACGATCATGCGGACCGGCCGCGCCGGATACCGCGATTCGGCGGCAATCGCGGGAAATGCGGCAGACAGCACGCATGCTATCGACAGCATGTATTGCAGGAGCTTTTTCATGGCTTTCCTCTTGGCATGGGTCAGATGATATTCAATATTTTATTATTGTCGTCGATCGCCGGGAGACACCGCGGATGAGGTGACGAATACGCGCAGCAGTGATGCATTTTGCACGCTTGAGTCGCCTTGTCAACACGGGGCTCACATTGATGCTACACTCGCCAGCCGGTATTCTGAGGCCTTCCCGCCCGACAATACGCATTACTTCGCACCAGAAAAACCATGCCATCGCCCCGCATCGCGCTGATCCATGCCACGCCGCTCGCCGTCGATCCCATCGTCGACGCGTTCAAGGTTCTGTGGCCTGAAGCGCGCACCACCAGCCTGCTCGATGATTCGCTGGCACCCGACCTTGCCGCCGACGGCCGGCTCACCGACAAAATGATCGGGCGCTTCGTGGCGCTGGCGCGCTACGCGCAGGGCTGCGGGGCGGACGCGATTCTTTTCACCTGTTCGGCATTCGGGCCGGCGATCGAGGCCGCGCGCGCCGCAGTCGGTGTCCCGGTGCTGAAACCGAACGAGGCCATGTTCGAGGAAGCGCTGGCAGCGGGAACGTGCATCGGGCTGATCGCCACCTTCGAGCCCAGCATCCCCGCGCTGAAGGCTGAACTCGAACAGCAAGCGATCGAAAAAAATATAGATATTTCAATAACTTGCAAAACCGTCCCGAGTGCGCTCACGGCGCTGCGCGCGGGCAGGGCCGACGAACACGATCACCTGATCGCCGCCGCGGCCGAAGAGATCGGCAATTGCGATGCGCTCATCCTCGGCCAGTTCTCGATGGCCAGCGCTGCGGCGGTCATCAAACCGCGCGCCAAACGCAAGGTACTCACCAGCCCGGCTTCGGCGGTAATGCAGTTGAAGCAATTGCTGTCGGCTTGATAAAGACGCGGGCCGCAGGCGCACCGCTTACCACTGGCGCATACTAAGAGCGCATTTCAAAAAGACTAAAACCCGAAGAACATTAGCCACAGAGGAAAATCATGATATCCGCAACGTTGCGTGTTCTTGTCTGTGTAATCGCGGCCGGCTTTGCCGGCGCCGCATTTGCCCAGGAATATCCGACCAAACCGGTTCGTTTCGTCGTGCCGTTCGTGCCCGGCGGGCCCACCGACATACAGGGACGCATGCTCGGCGATAAACTCACACAGCGTCTCGGCCAGCAGGTGATCATCGACAACCGCGGCGGCGCCGGCGGCAACATCGGCATGGAACTCGTGGCACGGGCGCCGGCCGACGGCTATACCATCGTAATCGCCACCGTCGGCACCTGGGCGGTGAATCCGCATCTCTACAAGCTGTCATTCGACGTGCTGAAGGACTTCGCGCCCATCATCCAGATTTCCTCCTCGCCCGGGGTGCTGGTGGTGCATCCTTCGGTTCCCGCGAAAAACGTGAAGGAACTGATCGCGCTGGCCAAGGCCCGGCCCGGCGAGCTCAACTACGGTTCCTCGGGCGTCGGCGGCTTCGGCCACATCTCCGGCGAGCTGCTCACGCTGATGACCAAAACCAAGATGACGCACGTACCGTACAAGAGTTCGGCGCCTTCGCTCACCGATCTCATCAGCGGCCAGATCCAGGTGCTGATCAACAACGCGATCTCGACCGTACCGTTCGTGAAAAGCGGCCGCGTGCGGGCGCTGGCGACGACCGGCGCCAGCCGCTCATCCGCCCTGCCCGACCTGCCGACCGTCGCGGAAGCGGGCGTGCCCGGTTACGAAAACTCCTCATGGTCGGCAGTCGCCGCGCCGGCGGGAACACCGCAGCCGATCATCGCACGCCTGCACAAGGAATTCGCCGGCATCCTGGCAATGCCGGACATCCAGAAAAAGCACGCCGACGTCGGTGCCCGGATCATCGGCGGCACGCCCGAGCAATTCCACGCCTACCTGAAATTGGAAGTCGAGAAGTTCGGCAAGCTGGTGAAGGCGGCGGGGATCAAGGCTGCTTCCGGCGGCTGACGCCGCAAAAGCCGGAAACCAATAGACCGGATCAACCGGACCGAAAGCAGGACTGACAAGATCCTGCTGAAAACCCCGGCCTTCATGGGTAGGGGTCTGGGCAGGGTTCAAGTCTCCCGTATTGCATGCAGCTCACGTGCCGTGTCGTACCCAGTTCGGGGGATTCCTCGATCTGATGCGGGCCTGTAGATTCGGTGGCACGTTGACGAACCGATTCGGCATTTTTTAGAATCGGGAGGTTGCGCGATTGGCATTGCCTTTTATGTGAAACAGAAACGTGGTTACTTTGAATAACATCATGATATTTGGCGGAAGTCTGTGCGACATCAGCTTTTCGAAATAACCATCCCTGAAATTACCAACGATCCGATAATTCACAAGGAGCATCATCCATGAAACGACTAGTTTCCATCACCACGTTGAGTCTCGCGCTATCGCTGCCGGCTGTCGCCGGGGCGGCACCGAACGATCTAACGAGGGCCCTGCGCGGCGACTACGCCTTCTCGGGCGATGGTGCGTGTCTCGTGTCGCCCCTCCCCGGATTCAACATCAACTTCCGGACGAGTACCGGGGGCGTGATTCGATCCTTCAGCGTGCACGGCGTCCGGCGGTTCAATGGCGACGGTACTGGGACCGTCAGCGGCCGCTCGGTGTTGATCGGTCACAACGGCCCACCTGCGAATCCTTCCGGCACCAATTTGGGCCCATACCTCGCGGACAATTTCAGCGCGAATTTCACCTATACGGTCGCGTCCGATCAAACCATCCATATTGAAAATGGGCCTCTCACGCACACCCGGATCGAAGGGCCCAATGTCGGCTCGACGAATGTCATCACAGGAATCAAAATCGAGGGCCATGTCTCCCAGGATTTCAAGACGATTGTGGTCGCGACCCCGAATTCTGTGCTCGAAACAGAATATAACACCTTGGCTGACGCCCTGAGCGGCCAGAACGCCGCCGAATATCGCCACTGCCACCGGTCCCGCACCCTGATACGGATCAGCGGCGGCGGCGACGAAGATCGCGGGCGCGGGCACACCCGATTCCCCTTTTAACGGTCGCGATAATTGACGTAACGCGCCGGGCTTGGGCACGATGACTGCTTAAGCCCGGCGTCAGCGCCCGATTGGGTTTGTGTCTTATCAAGGCCAGGCCTTTACCTTAAAGGTGCTCGGAGTGAGAAGGTAAAGGCCTGGCCTCGTTCTTCCTTGGCGGTTGAAACAAACCCGAAAAACTTTAGCCACAGAGGGCACAGAGGTCACAGAGATTAAAACGAGCAAGATAAACTAGCTGCTTTTCGTTCATCCTTAACACCCTGCTTCAGCTGCGGCGGCCTCAGATGCTTGCACGCGCCACCGTCGGCCGCAAGACGAGGTTAGACCGCCTACTTCGCAAACTGCCCGAAGAAAGACTCGTCGAGTTCGTAGGTTTGCCTTGGCTTAAGACCCAGCTGGAGGTCCTCAAGCATCCCCGCCAACTTCTCGCCGTCAACGAGTTCGATTGGTGGAGCTCCGTCTCGGATTGCTTCCTTCCGGGCCTCGACGGTGAATGAACCGGTCGTGATAATGATGCCCTTGTCGGCGCGACCGGTCATCGCGCCTCGAAAATCCCGCACCTGGCTGGGAGAAACGGAGCCTGCGTACTTCTTACACTGGAACAGAACCTTGAAGCTGACCAAAGGATTGACCTGAAGGATGCCGATTCCGTCGATTCCGCCGTCCCCGGAACGGCCAGTTACTGTGACTTCCTGAAAACCGGATTCGCGCAACAAGCGTTGGCAGAACCGCTCGAATCCAGCCGCGGGAAGAGCCTGCAGCGTTCGAGCCAGTTCTTCACGATAGTTTCCGGCGGCCGGAACCGCGCCTGACGGACTTGGCGCGGCGTCACCCTCGTCGTCCGTGGTGGCTTTCGTTTGGGCGTTGACGTCCTTGATGATGTCCTGGACGTCATCGTCAGTTACTTTACCGAATTGTCGTCCCTTTTCAGTCAGCGTCCATACACCGCGTTGCGACGAGTCGATGTAGCCGGCCTTGGCGAGATAAAACCGCGCCCAGTGAACCTGATTCTCGAAGCGCGTCTGGACCCCGGATGGAAGTGGCTCAGACTGTTCGGCGTCGGAAATCTTGAGCTGACGAGCGATAACCGCCCGAACCTCGTCCGGACGGCCCGACCCCCCAAGTTCGCGAATCGCGGCTATCACGGGCCCGAGATACCGTGCGAACTGGGACGTCACCTTCTTGGTCTTCTGCGCATTCATGTTCGCCTTCAGTCGGTCTAATTTGTAGTAGTTGACATTTTTAGTTGCCATTTTGCACTTGATTGGTGCGTAGTATATGCCAACGTCAGGCTGAATTAGCAGAGCTAATCCGCATGAATTCTGCGCAGCCAAAACAAAACGGACATGGGGTGCACCCATGCCCGTATCCACATAACCATTTGTTATATATATGTTTTTCTCTGTGATCTCTGTGGCTAATACGCTTTCAAGTTTTAACCCCGATCTTATCCGCGTTCATCGGCGTTCATCGGCGGTTGCTGTTTTCGTATTTTAACTTTCCCCCAGCAACGCCTTCGCCGTCAGGCCGCACACCGCTTCGCGCTCGCTCTTCGTCAAACCGGGAATCGCGTCTATCGCCGCCATCGGATCATCCGGACCCATGTCGAACGGATGGTCGGTGCCGATCACCACGCGGTCGGCGCCGACCTGGTCGATCAGGTAGCGCGCGGCCTTCGGGTCGTGCGTCAGCGCGTCGAAGTAAAAACGCTTGATGAGTTCGCGCGGCGAGGTCTGCGTATTGACCTTGGGCTCCTTCCTCACTTTTTGTCCGTGCACAAAGCGCCCGATCTGATAGGGAAAAAAACCGCCGCCGTGCGCGCACAGGATGCGCAGCGTCTTCATTTCATCGAGCGCGCCGCTGAACATCAGGTGCGCCACCATCAGCGTGGTATCCAGCGGAAAGCCTACGAAGTTGCTCAGGTAATAGTCGTCCATCCAGCCTTCGGCCAGGCACTGGTAGGGATGGGCGAAAATGAAACAGCCGAGCTGCTCTATGGTCTTGAGCAATTTGCGGAACTTCGGATCAGCCAGCGGCAGGCCCTCGATCGAAGTGCCCATCTCCACCGCCTTGAACTTGTGCTCTTTTACCACGCGCTCGAGTTCCACGATCGCCGCGTCCGGATCCTGCATCGGCAGCGTCGCCATGCCGCGCAAACGGCTGGGATGCTTGGCCACCATTTGCGCGATGCCGTCGTTGCTGAGTCTGGCGGCAGCCAGGCCGGCATCGGCGGACAAGTGGTAAAAATAAATCGGCGGCCCGACCGAGAGCACGGAGATATCCAGTCCCACGCGGTCCATCCATTCGACTTTAGCGTCAGCGTCGTAGAACGTCTGCTGCAGCTCAGCCGGCTTGCCGTGCGCGTTGAAATAACGCTTGCCGTTTTTGTCCTCGATTTTCATCCCGAAACGGTCCGGATCGCGCTCCAAGGCGGCGACGATGGTGGGCGGGATGACGTGGTTGTGCAGATCGATGTTCATTTCTTTCCTTTGTTGAAAAAAGCGTGAGCAGTGAGCAGTGAGCAGTGAGCAGTGAGCAGTGAGCAGTGAGCAGTGAGCAGT
>CAYIRZ010000077.1:0-10439 GCA_964365845.1 uncultured Streptomycetaceae bacterium | reverse complement strand
CTAGCTCTTGAAATATCAGTAGGGCGCTCTTGGTCAGTAGACCGTCAGCCCGCCGTCGAGTATCAGTGTCTGGCCGGTCATGTATTCCGCCGCGGGGCTGGCCAGGAAGCAGACGGCTTCCGCCACTTCCTGGGGCGTGGCGAAGCGCCGCAGCGGTATGCGGTCGAGCAGGGTTTCCCGCACTTTCGGGTCCGCGAGCATTACGGCGCGGGAAGGCGTTTCCACGGTTCCGGGGGCAATGGCGTTGACCCGTATGCCGTATCCGGCCCATTCGATGGCCAGCATGCGGGTCATGTGTATCAGCGCCGCCTTCGCTATGCCGTAGACCGAGCGCTGGGGAAATGCCACCACCCCGTGCGTGGACGCGATGGTGATGATGCAGCCCGGCGTGCCGCGCTCGACCAGGCGCCGGCCTACTTTCTGGGTGAGGAAGAATGTGCCCTTGAGGTTGGGCTGCATCACCGATTCCCATTCGTCGGCGGTGACTTCCAGCGCCGGTTTGCGCAACGTAGCCCCCGCGTTGTTCACCAGCACGTCGAGGCGGCCGAAAGCATCGAAGACCCGCGCGACCGCCGGCTCCATGTCCGCAAGCGAGCACAGGTCGAGCGCAATCGGCACGGCGCGCGCGCCGAGTTCCCTGATTTCCTTTTCGGTATCGGCGAGGCGCTCCGCCTGCCTGGCGGATATCGCGACATCATAGCCCTTGCGGGCCAGCGCCACCGCGATCGCGGCGCCGATGCCGGTGGCGGCGCCGGTGACGAACGCGGCGCGCCGCTGGCTATCGGGGCCGGTCGTTTCGTTCACTCGGCTTTGATGCCGGCCAGCTTCACGACGTCGCCCCACTTTTTCAGTTCCGCCTTCATGTAGGCGGTGAATTCCTCGGGGCTCGAAGGCGTCGGAACGGTTCCCTGCGACAGCATATTTTCGATGACGTCCTTCTGGTTGAGGACGGCGGCGATTTCCTTGTTGAGCCGCGCGACGACGTCTTTCGGCATGTTAGCCGGCCCGATCATGCCGCCCCATGCGTAGCCTTCGTAGCCTGGCACGCCCGCTTCGGCGATCGTCGGAAACTCGGGCAGCGCTTTCAGCCGTTCCTTGTTGCCGACGCCGAGCGCGCGCACCCGCCCGCTGCGTACGTGCGGCAGGATCGACGGGATGCTGCTCCAGGTAAGCTGGGTCTCGCCCGAGAGCACGGCCACGACCGCGGGCGCCGTGCCCTTGTATGGAACATGCACCGTCTTGATCTTGGCCATCGAATCGAACAGCGCGGCGGTGAGGTGGCCGGAGTTGCCGGACCCGGGCGAGGAATAAGTGATTTCACCGGGCCTCGCCTTGGCGAGCGCGATCAACTCCTTGACGTTCTTCACCGGCAGCGACGGGTGCGAGACCAGGAGCAGCGGGAAGTTCACCATGTTGGAGATGGGGGTGAAGTCGCGCAGCGTATCGTAGGACAGCTTCCGGTAGATGTGAGGATTGACGGTAAGGGGTCCGGCGGAAGCGGCGGCTATCGTGTAGCCGTCCGGCGGCGCGGCCTTCAGGACTTCGAGACCGAGAATGGCGTTTGCGCCAGGGCGGTTGTCGACCACCACCTGCTGGCCCAGCCGCTCGGACAGGCCCTTGGCGATGATGCGGCCGATGAAGTCGACACCGCCACCCGCCGGGAACGGCACGATCAACCGGATTGACCTGGTCGGCCAAGCCTGTGCCGCCACAGTGGCCGGATACAGGCTCAATACACCGAATGCAAGCAGGAACGTTCTTGATATTGCGCTCATATTCATCGCATCCTCCCCCTTATGTGTTTGGGAGCAAAGTAGATGAATGCCGCGGGCCTGTCAATACAGGACAGCGCCGGCTAGAAGTTTGCCGGACTTAGCCCCGACAAACTTCTAAAATGAAAAAAACTAATGAACGAGGCAAAAAAACGCCATGCAAGGGGTGTTTGTTCCGGCCAGTAAGGCGTTGCGATACGCAAGGCCTCTTTCTTAAGCAGCCTGTCGCCGAGGCGTCGATCAACAACGACCCGTTAACGCTACGCGTTCCGGTGAATGGGGCCAAGTCCGACAGGCTGCTAGCGTGTCAAGATCGATCGGTTTTACGGTATCATCATTTTTTTAAGGAGTTGGCATGGATTTCTCATTGAATGAGGAGCAACGCGCGTGGCAAATGAAAGCACGGAAGTTCGCCGCAGAGGAACTGCGCCCGATTTCCCTGAAGCACGACCAGATTGCCGGGGCGCGCGAGCCCTTTGACTGGGAGATCATCAAAAAGGGATCGAAGCTCGGGTTCCGCACGCTGGCGGTTCCCAAAGAATGGGGCGGACACGGCACTGATTTCGTGACGCAGGTGCTGGTGATGGCGGAACTCGCCAGGGGTGACAGCGCCATGTCCAAGGCGTTCAGCCAGAACTGGAAGTGGAGCCATCTGATCGCGGCCGCGTGCAACGAAGAACAGAAAGAACGCTTTCTCAAGCCTTTTGTCGCCGACGACACCTATCTTCTGGGCAAGGGCATTACCGAGCCCAACGCCGGCTCCGACAACCGGCTGCCGCCCGACGATGAGCCCAAGGCCGGCTACCGGCTCAAGGCGGAACGCAGGGGCGACGAGTGGATCCTGAATGGCGAGAAGTGTTTCATCGCGCAAGGCGGGGTGGGCAAGCTGTTCTTCGTCGATGCGCGCACCAACCCGGATGTGAATATCCGGGAAGGCGGCACCATGTTCATGGTGCCGAGCGACACGCCCGGTTTCCGCTTCGGCAAGTCGTTCAACAAGCGGGGCTGGCGTTTTTACCAGAACGCGGAGCTGATTTTTGAGAACGCGCGCGTGCCGCACGCCAACGTGGTGGGCGAGGTGAACAGCGGCATGAAGAAAAACGCCGGCGATACCACGGGCGGAGACCTGTTCGGCGATCTCGAGCTCGCGGCCAATGCGCTGGGAGTATGCGAGGACGCGGTCGGCATGGCCATGAATTTCGCGCGGACGCAGAAACGGGGCGGCAAGCTGGTCATCGACCACCAGCTCGTCCAGTTGAAGTTGAACGAGATGCACATGCTGACCGAAGCGTTGCGCTCTTTCGTGTTCCGGGTCGCCTGGGAGCACGATCGGAAGATACACTCCGCGAATGGCGGTCTCGTGATGAATTACTCGACCGACGTGATCCAGCGCGTCACGGGGCTGAACATGGAGATTCATGGTGCCGAGGGCTGCATGATGAATGCGCGCGTCGACAAGCTGGTTCGCGACGCCATGGTCTGGACGCACCTTGGCGGCGACACCGTGCTGCGGCTCAAGGTCGTCAAACGTTTCGCTGCCGGATGAAAACAGAAAAAGCCGCGCGTTCCCCGTCCCTAGGCCTTTTTCCTGAATGAGGCGGTGGGCGCGGCAGGGGCGGATGCCATGACCGTCTCCGTTTCTCCCGTAATGCGCAGGCTCACCGCCTACATGGCGGCGGCGCCGCATCATGCGTTGCCGGCCGCGGTGGTCGAAAAGACCAAGCACCATGTCATCGATACGCTGGCGGCGATGATTTCGGGCACGCGCCTGCCGCCGGGAAGGATGGCGATCTCGTACGCAATATCCCGCGGCGGCGTGAAGCAGGCCTGCATTCCAGGCACGCGCATCGTAACCTCAGCCGTCAATGCCGCGCTCGCCAACGGCATGACCGGACACGCGGACGAGACCGACGATTCGCACCAGCCGGCTTTTTATCATCCTGGTTGTGCCGTGGTGCCGGCAGCGCTGGCATTGGCGGAAAGCCGGCGCGCGAGCGGCGCGGCGCTGCTGTCCGCCGTTGCGCTGGGCTATGACGTGGGATGCCGCGTCAACTTCGCGCTCGGCGCGATGAAATTTCATCTTGCCGGCCATTCCACCCACAGCTTCGGCGCGCTGTTCGGCGCGGCTGCCGCGGCGGGTGCGCTGGCGCGGTTCGATGCCAGGCGGATGCGCTGGTTGTTGTCCTACACGGCGCAGCAGGCTTCCGGCGTATCGTGCTGGATGCGCGATCCCGGCCATATCGAGAAAGCGTTCGACTTTGGCGGCATGCCGGCGAAGAACGGGGTGTCTGCCGCGCTGATGGTCGGGAGCGGGATGAGCGGCGTGGAAGACGTGTTTTCCGGGGAGCGCAATTTTCTGTTCGCTTTCAGTGCCGAGGACGGCGCGGGCGAACTCGCGCGCGGCTTGGGCGCGCGTTACGAGATTCTCGATGCCAACATCAAGAAGTGGTCGGTCGGCTCGCCGATCCAGGCGGCCCTCGATTCGATGCGGGAGATGGTCCGCGGGCACGGCCTGAAAGCCGATGACGTGAAAAGGGTTAAAATCCAGGTCCAGGACCATGAGGCGGCGATCGTCGACAATCGCGACATGCCGGATATCTGCCTGCAGCACCTGATCGCCGTGATGCTGCTCGACGGCACGGTGACTTTCGCTTCGTCGCATGACGAGGCGCGCATGAAAGACCGCAAGGTCCTGGAATTGCGCAAAAAGATCGAGTTTGTCGGCAGTGCCGGGTTGACGCGGGCAGGCGGCCGCCAGGCGGTTGTCGAAGTGTGGACGCGCGGAGGCGGTCATTTCATGCACCACACGCAGGCGGTCAAGGGCACCTCGGCCAACCCGATGACGCGCGCCGAAGTGGATGAGAAGTGCGTCGACCTGCTGGGTCCGATACTGGGCAGGAAAAAAACGCGGAACCTGATCGACGCGGTTTGGGGGCTGGAGCGGGTGCGGGATGTTCGTTCGCTGCGGCCGTTGCTGCAGGCCTGAAATGCGTGAGGCGAGAGGCGAGGGGCGAGAGGTGTGCCGGTTCCAGGGGTTTTTCGCTTGCTCCGGCAAAGGTGACGCAAGTCCAAGTGTGAGGTGGAGAGCGATGAAAAGACTGCTGGTTGCATGCTGTGCGGCGGCGTTTGCCGCGGCGTCGATGACGGCGATCGCGGCGGAGAAGAAGACCCCAAGGAAAGCCGCGAGGAAAGTCGAGCACCTGTCCTGCATGCTCGGCACGGAGGACAGGCATGCCCGGATTGCTGTCGAGATGGTGAACGGGACCGTTCAGAGTTTTGCCTACTACAGCAAATGGAAGCCGCGCACCTGCTCGGTGTATATCGTGCGCGACGACGCTTACAGCAAGTGGCAGGACAACGGGCGGCTGACGACCGTTACCACCGAGAAGGGCGACTTTCTGATCGAAAACCGGCGCCAGAATGTGCACTTCATCTTCAGGGATGTCGAGCGCGAGCGTTACTGCGGCGCCGACGGAAAAATAAACGGCACGCTGACCGTCTGGCGCGGCAAGAGCCAGTGCGAACTCAATGGCGTAATGGACGACGATCCGAACGAAATGCACCGTGACGTACCGGTCGGAACAGTGACCGAGCGGCCTTCCCTGGACTTATCGGCAGCGCCGCGATAAGACACAACGCATTGATTTTATTATATTATTTTTCATCGCCTCAAGCCGAGGTCGTGGCCTTTTCACGGTACTTGTCGTAGATCGTGCCGCTTTCGAACAGCGCATCGATTTCGGGCGCGCCGTAGCCCAGGGTGCGCAATACTTCGTCGGAGTGCTGGCCCAGCCACGGCGCCGGATTGCGGATCGCAGTGAGTTCGCCGGTCGACTTGATCGGCAGGCCCAGCGTTTTCATGCGGCCGATTTTCGGGTGTTCGATTTCCACCACCATGTTGCGCGCCTTGATGTGCGGGTCGTTCATGATCTGGTCGTATCGGTAGACGGGTCCGCCCGGCACTTCCGCGGCATCGAGCTTCTCCACCCAGTGCGCGGTAGGTCGCGTCGCGAACACCGTCTCGATTTCCTGTTCGAGCTCGTCGATGTTCTTGAGCCGGGAAGGCAGATCCTCGAAGCGCGGGTCGGTGAGCCATTCCGGCTTGCCGCAAACCATGGTGCAGAAGTTATTCCACAGCTTGTTGTTGTTGGCGCCGACCGTCACATAGCCGTCCTGGGTCTTGTAGGCCTGATAGGGCGACGAGCGGCGGTGGCGGGTGCCGGTCGCGGTCGGCAGCTCGCCCGAGCCGAAGTAAGCGCCAAATTCCCATTGCGACCATGCCAGGCCCGCTTCGAGCAGAGAAGTCTCCAGGTACTGGCCGTTGCCCGTTCTCAATTTGCCGATGTAGGCGCCGAGAATGCCGTAGAGCGCGGTGACGCCGCTCGCGATATCGTTCATCGCGATGCCGACCTTGGCAGGGCGTCCTCCGGGGTATCCGGTCATCATCATGATGCCCGACATGCCCTGGGCGACGATGTCGAAGCCGCCTTTCTTGCCGTACGGTCCGGTCTGGCCGAAGCCCGACATTGAGGCATAAATGACGCCGGGGTTGAATTTTCTGACGACGTCGTAATCGATGCCGAGCCTTTTGACGACGCCCGGACGGAAATTTTCGGCAATGATGTCGGCTTTCGCGGCGAGCTGCATGAAGATTTCCTTGCCGCGCGGGTTTTTCATGTCGAGGGCGATGCTTTTCTTGTTCCTGTTGAGCACCGCGAAGCAATAGGATTCATCGTTGATCTTGGGATCGAAACGGCGCGAGGCATCGCCTTCCGGAAAGTTCTCGACCTTGATGATCTCCGCCCCCATGTCGCCCAGCACCATGCTGCAATAGGGGCCGGCCATGACGGTGGTGAGGTCGAGTACCTTCACGCCTTCGAGCGGCAGGGCCATGCGAATTTCCTCCTAAAATTCAAGCGTTCCTGCAGCGGCCGCCACGGAACCGGGGATCTTAAAATGGATAAAAATCCCTGCGATTATAACGCGTTGGCCAAGCCCGGGCGTAACCGGTTGAATGATCGCCTCTGTTTCGACCATAATGCGGACAGAACAAACATAATGTGGAATCAATAATAATCCATCAAAGCGAGGAGGCAAGTCATGAAACTGTTCTGTCGTATCGTAGCCGCGGTTTTTCCTGTTGCGCTGTTTCTGCCGCCGGTCGTTCTTGCGCAGGCCTATCCGTCGAAACCGGTCCGGGTGGTCGTCGTGTTCCCGCCGGGCGGGTCGAACGATATCGTGGGGCGTGTCGTGTTCCAGAAGATGTCGGAAGTGATAGGACAGCAGTTCGTGATCGATAACCGCGGCGGCGCGGCGGGCACGATCGGCTCCGAGATCGTGGTGAAAAGCCCCCCCGACGGTTACACCGTCATGGTGCAGTCCACCACCCACGTCGCCAATGCGCATCTGTACAAGACGCTCCCGTACGATGTGCTCAAGGATTTCATCGGCGTGACGACGCTCGCGAGGCAGGTGGGCATGCTGGTCGTGCATCCGTCCCTGCCGGTGAAGTCGGGCAAAGACTTCATCGCGCTGGCGAAGAAACGGCCGAACGAGATCGTCTACGGCTCTGCGGGCCAGCGCTGCTTCGTGCATATGACGATGGCCCTGATGGCTTCAATGGCCAACATCAAGATGAGACATGTTCCCTACAAGGGCGGCGGTCCGGCGGTTATCGGGCTCGTCTCGGGAGAGACACAGGCGCAGCTGGCCACGATAGGCTCGCTGTATCCGCATATCAAGTCGGGGCGCGTGCGGCCGCTCGGGGTGAGTTCGGAAAAGCGGACGACGCAATTCCCGGATGTCCCGGCGATCGCGGAATTCGTTCCCGGCTACGAATTCACCGCGTGGATCGGTTGTTTTGTGCCGGCGGGCACCCCCAAGGCGGTCGTCGACACGCTCAACGCCGCGCTTGTCAAGGCGCTGGCGGATCCCGACGTGGTGTCGAAACTCACCGCGCAAACACTCGACCCGATGCACATGACGCCGGATCAGTTTGCCGCGCGTCTGAAGTCGGATTACGATAAATACGCCAACGTCGTCAAGATCAGCGGCGCGCGGGTCGATTAATTCGGGGGGAAATGATGAAAAGGATTTTTCATGTCACGGTGATCGCTTTGACCGTGTTGCTGTTCACGCCGCTTGCCGCGATGGCCCAGGCCTATCCGTCGAAAACAGTGCGCGTGGTGATCCCGTGGCCGCCGGGCGGTTCCAACGACATCGTGGGCCGCATCGTGCTGCAGAAGATGGGCGAATCCATGGGCCAGCAGTTCGTGGTCGACAATCGTCCCGGCGCCGCCGGCGCGATTGGCGCGGAGGTCGTCGCCAAGGCGCCGCCGGACGGCTATACGCTCATGGTGCATTCGACTACCCACGTCGGCAATGCCCACCTCTACAAGAAGCTCACTTACGATACGCTGAAGGATTTCACGGGCGTGGGCCTGCTCTCGGCGCAGCCCGGTGTGCTGACCGTTCATCCGTCGTTGCCGGTGAAGACCACCAGGGAATTCCTGGCGTTGGCGAAGTCCCGCCCCGGCCAGATTTTCTATTCCTCATCCGGCAACGGCAGCGCGCCGCACCTGCAAATGGCGCTGTTGGCGTCGATGGCAGGCATCAAGCTGGTGCACGTGCCGTACAAGGGCGGCGTGCCGCAGGTGACGGCACTGGTCTCGGGGGAAACGCAGGTGTCCTTCGCGACGATCGGTACCGTGATCAACCAAATCCGCCAGGGCAAGCTGCGCCCGCTCGGCGTCGGTTCCGCCCAGCGCACGAAGGCGCTGCCCGACGTGCCGACGATTTCGGAGTCGGGCGTGCCCGGTTACGAAATGGCGCCCTGGGTCGGCATGTTCGCGCCCGCCGGCACACCCAAGGCCATCATCGACAAGCTCAACGCCGAAGCCAACAAGGCGCTCAAGTTGCCGGATGTCGTGCAGAAGCTGGAAAACCAGGTCCTCGACCCGTGGGCCAGCACGCCGGAGGAATTCAACGCGCGCCTCAAGGTCGATTACGAAAAGTACGGCAAGCTCATCCAGTTGACCGGCGCGAAAATAGAGTAAAACTTCTATTAGCCACAGAGAGCACAGAGGGCACAGAGAGAAACAACTATAGTTTCCGCTACAGCAAGAACATGAAGACTTCGAGGGTAAAAATGACTGTACCGGTTGATGTGAGTGTTTTTCTTTATGAGAAAAAGCAACGAATTATTTTCTCTGTGCCCTCTGTGGATTGTTGTTGATTTTGCTAGCGTAATTGCGCGCAGACGCCTTCGACCATTTCACTGAGTGAGCCCAACACCCGCACGCCTGCCGCTTCGAGCGCCGCGCGCTTGGCGGCAAAAGTGCCGTGGCTGCCGTGGACGAGCGCGCCGGCGTGTCCCATGGCGACACCTTCCGGCGCGGTGCGTCCCGCGATCAACGCGAACACTGGTTTCTGAAAATTCTGCGCCTTGAGGGCTTCCGCGAGATCTTCCTCGTCGTGACCGCCGATCTCGCCGATGATCAGCAGCGCCTCGGTTTGCGCATCCGTGGCAAAGAACGGCACGAGATCCGCGTAACAGATGCCTTTGACCGGATCGCCACCGACGCCGATCCAGACCGATTGCCCGATGCCGCGCTGCGTGAGGCGATAGCCGGCTTCGTATGACAGAGTGCCCGATTTAGACATCAACCCCAGCGGTCCCGGACTGAGCGAGTCGCCGGGAAGAAATCCGAGCTTGGCTTCTCCCGGTACGGCCATGCCCGGGGTCGAGGCCCCGATCCAGATCACCCCGGCATCGCGCGTCAGGCGCCGTGCTTTGAGCGCATCGTGGACCGGCATGCCTTCGGTCGGCGTCACGATATATTTGATGCCGGCGCCAACGGCTTCCTGCATGGCGCTCAGCAATTGCTGCGCGCCGACCAGCGTGACACAGGCGGTCGCGCCGGTGGCTTTTACCGCTTCGTCGCAGGAGGGAAAAACCGGAATGCCGCTGATCTGACCGGTTTCCATTTTTGGCGACACGCCGCCGACGATGTTGGTGCCGTATTCTTTCATCAGCAGGCTGTGCATGCTGCCGGCGCGCCCGCTGATGCCCTGGACGATGACGCGCGTGTTGCGGTCGATGCGGGGATTGAGAATCATATCAAAAACTTATAATGTTCTTGGGGTTGGCTGTTAAAAGATGGCGGCGCACTTCGGCAAGCGCCTCGTCGAGATCGGTGTGGAGCTTGATGCCGGCCGTGGCGAGCGTTTCGCGCGCTGCCGGCAGGCCATTGCCGACGAGACGGGCCACCACCGGCACCTTGAGCTGGGGTACTTCCTTGAGGGCGGCAACCAGCAGGCGCGAGAACTCGCCGAGATCGGTGATGCCGGCGAAGATGTTGACCAGCAGCACCTGGATATTTCCGCCTTTGGCGATCCATCGCAGCACTTGCGCGAGCCGCTTCGTTTCGCCGCGCAGCCCGCCGGTGCGTAGGTCGAGAAAATTGTAAGGTTTGAGGCCGGCTTCGCGCAGTTCGTCGATCAGCATCATCGACAATCCCGCACCCGTGGTCAGCAGTCCGATTTCGCCTTGGGGATCGACCACTACGTAGTCGAAGCCGTGTTCCAGCTTGAGCGCAGTTTCAGGGTAGACCGCGGCGCGTTGCCCGAGCAGCTCGCGGAGCGCGGGCTGGCGCGCGAGGGCATTGT
>CAYIRZ010000076.1:5841-10510 GCA_964365845.1 uncultured Streptomycetaceae bacterium | reverse complement strand
CTGAATCGGGAGATTCGGTCGAATTCCTGGAGCACCTCAAGGTCGATCTTTTCCCCGACGAGGTCTATGTCTTCACGCCGAAAGGCCAGATCATGGCATTGCCGCGCGGCACGACAGCGGTCGACTTCGCCTATGCCGTGCACACCGACATCGGCAACCGTTGTGTGGCGGTCAAGATCAACCAGGAGCTGATGCCGCTGCGTGCAGAGCTCAAAAACGGCGACCGCGTCGAGATTATCACTGCCGCGCACGCCAAGCCCAATCCGTTGTGGCTCAACTTCGTCATCACCGGCAAGGCGCGCTCGCATATCCGGCACTTCCTGAAGACGATGCATTTCAAGGAGTCGGCGCAACTCGGCGAACGTCTGCTCAACCAGGCGCTCGCGAACTTCAAATTAAACCTTGCCGACATCACGGAAACCCAGTGGAACAAGCTGGTGCGGGATTCCAATACCAAATCGCGCCAGGAGATTCTCGCTGACATCGGGCTTGGCACCCGTCTGGGCGTGGTGGTGGCGCGCCAGCTGCTGTCGCTGGGCGAACCGCTGTCCAGCGAAAATCTGTCACCGGGCTCGGTAGTCATCCGCGGCTCGGAAGGCATGGCGATCCAGTTCGCAAAATGCTGCAACCCGATCCCGGGCGACCCGATCATCGGCATAATCAGCAAGGGACAAGGCATGGTAATTCACACCCACGACTGCCCGGTGATCAGCAAAACGCGCACCGATCCCGAGCGGCTGCTCGACGTAGCATGGGATCCGGAAACCAAAAAACTGTTCGAGGTGAGAGTCAAGCTGGTGGTTGCCAATCAGCGCGGCGTGCTGGCCAAGGTTGCCGCGGAAATTGCCGGGGACAGGTCGAATATCCAGAACGTCGCGGTCGATCCGGAAGACAGCGGCGACTACACCGACATGCACTTCACGCTGCAGGTATCCAACCGCCTGCATCTGGCGCAGATCATGCGCGGCCTGCGCCACATTCCCGAAGTCATCCGCATCACCCGGGTCAAGGGCTAGCAGCCTGTCGGAGTTGGCCCCATTCACTGAAACGGGTCGTGTTAACGGATCGCTGCTGATCAACGCTTCGGCGACAGGCTGCTTAAGAAAGAAACTATGCGTCTCGAAATGCTGTGCTGGCCGGAACAAACGCCACTTGCATGGCGTTCTTTTCACTCCGTTCTTTGATGCTTTTCGTTTTAGGAGTTTGTCGGACACAAGTCCGACAAACTCCTAGCGGCGGCAGATGCCGTAGCCATCGTTCCAGCCCATCATGTAGTCGGTGTCGTTCTGATAGCGCCCCTCGTCCCGCCGGCGTGAAGTTTGCGCGCTGTCGCAACCGTCGGCATAGCCCTGTCTGAATACAGCCGAATATCCTGCCTGATTGACCGGCCGTACCGTCGGGGATTGCAGCCCGGCACAAGCTGTTAGCAGCACTGCCACGAAAAATGGCGCCACCCTGCTGATGGCGGCTTGCATCCTGCCCTCATTCATGTCGCGCCTGCTGTCAGCTTTCGGCAAGCCGCTTGTTCTTGTCTTCGAGAACCTTGATCAGCCCGTCGATCCCCGCGCGGCTGATTTCGGAGTTGAACGAACCGCGATAATTGGTCACCAGGCTCAGGTTCTCCACCACCACGTCGTAGACCTTCCAGCCCGCCGGCGCCTTCGACATGCGGTAATCGATGGCGATCGGTTGCCGTCCCGGTTCCTTGACCAGTGTTTTCACGGTGATATCGGTGTCGTTCGGATTGATTCGCGTCGGTTTGACTTCCACGGTCTGGTTGCTGCCGGCGGACTGGGTCAATGCGGTCGTATAGGTACTCACCAGCAGCGAGCGGAAAGCGTTTTCCAGGGCTTTCTGCTGCGCCGGATTGGCCTCGCGCCACGACCTGCCCACGGCGAGCCGCGTCATGGCCTGAAAATCGAAATGCGGCAGCACTTTTTTCTCCGCCAGATCATGCAACGCGCGCTTGTCCTTGGTCTGCTTGATCACCGACAACACCTCGTCGACGGTCGTTTTTACCAGCACATCGGGCGCGTTATCCGCCGCCTGCGCGGCGAAGCTCAACAGCAAAGCAAACATCCCGGCAATACGTAACATTGTTCTCATGATCGAATCCATTGTTGGCAATGCGTTAATCCAGATCGTTTTCACGCCATTGTTCCGCATTATCGGCCAGCCATGCACGGCAAGCGAGGACAAAAGCCGCGGGTATAAAAAAATAAATATAAAACAATATGTTACATTGTTATTGGCGCGCATTCCCACAATTCTTTGATATGATGTTTCATTAAGAACAAACAACAATTCAAGGAGACCGCATGAAACTGATGCGTTACAGCCGCAGGAATGAACCGGCGGCCCTGGCGCGCCTGGGCGTGCTGGTCGGACACGATCTCGTCGCCGATCTGCGTGCCGGTTACGCCCTGTACCTGGTCGAGGAAACCAACAACCCGAAAGGACGCGAACTGGCGTCGATTTACATGCCGCCCTACATCGCGCAGTTTCTGCACATGGGCGAAACCGCATGGCTCGCGCTGGGCGACGCATTCACCTATCTTGACGGACTGGCGCAGACCGTGCCCGACGCGTCAGGGCTGAACAGCGAACAACTCTTCATCCCGCTTGCCGAGTGCAAGCTCTATGCCCCGGTACGCCCATCGAAGCTGATCGCCATCGGCCGCAACTATCCCGGCTACACCAGGAACCCCGGCAAGCAGGGCGGCACGGTGCCCACCGCTTTCACCAAGACGCCGTCGTCTATCGTCGGCCCCGGACGCGACATCCTGAAACCACCGGTGTGCCGGGAACTTGACTACGAAACCGAACTCGCGGTGGTGATCGGCAAGAAATGCAAGCACGTGCGCGAAGAGGATGCCTACGACGTGGTCGCCGGCTACACCATCATCAACGACATCACCGCGCGCGACATCGGCAAGCTCGAGCGTGAAGGCGGACACCTGTTCCTCGGCAAGACCTACGACACCTTCGCGCCGATGGGACCGTGGATGGTGACGCGCGATGCGATTCCCGAGCCGATGCACCTGCGCATCCAGACGCGGGTCAATGGCGAAAACCGCCAGGACGGCAACACCAAGGACATGATCTGGTCCATCCCCAAGCTGATCGCCTACCTGTCGCAGATCACGCTGATGCCGGGCGACATCATCGCCACCGGCTCGCCGGGCGGCGGCGGGCTTTCTAACCCCGGCTGGCTGCTCAAGGTGGGCGATGTGATCGAAGCGGAGATCGAGGGCATCGGCGTGCTCAAGAACGGGGTGGTGGATGAGCCGGCAACCTGAAAACCTTTTCAGCCGCCGATAAACGCAGATGAACGCCGATATAACAAAAGATTCGTCCCTACGAATCAGCAAGTAGGTCGGCAATCCCTTGCCGACACTGCTGACATCATCCAGGAACGGAAACGGTTCAAGCGTGAGCCAGCGGCCGCACTGCACGCAGCCGGTTGCGAATCGCCCGTTCAGCGGTTTTCAGGTCGTAGGCCGCTTGCAGGTTGAGCCAAAAGAGAAACAAAAAGCGGGATTTGCAAGTATCATAGTTTTTCGATTTTGAGCTCGCCCGCGAGCTGATTCAGCGCCGCGAGCAGCGCCTCCGGCAGTGGCACGCCGTTCTTCAGCCGGTCGGCCCGCGCGGCATGGCTGCCTTCGCCGGGAATATGGATGCGGTCTACGCCCGGTAGTTTCTTTGAATTTCGGATATCGCGCACCAGCACGTCGACGTTTTTCTTGAACTCCGCCACCGGCTGGAACGCCTCGACGTTGATCGCGACGATAGCGTGGCCGGTGTTGGTGGGCGTCGTGTCGTCGGCGTTGAAATCGACCACGTCCTTACCCATCGCCGCGCGGTTCAGCGTGCCGGCGAGCAGACCGAAGATCAGCGCCAAGCCGTAGCCCTTGTAACCGCCGATCGGCAAGAGAAAACCCTCGTTCGCGCGTTTGGGGTCGGTGAGCGGCTTTCCCTGGCGGTCCATCATCCAGCCTTCGGGCATCATCTCGCCGCGCTGCGCCTTGGTCTTGACCTTGCCATAAGCGGCCACCGTGGTCGCCATGTCGAGCACGATGGATTGCTCCTCGCCCGCCGGTACCGCTACCGCAATCGGGTTGGTCGACAGCAGCATATCGATGCCGCCCCACGGCGGCAGGTGGTTGGCATTGCCCACCGCCATGTACAGCCCGACCATGTCGTGCGCCACCGGCATGCTGGCGTAGAGCGACGCGGGGCCCGCGTGGTTGCTCCATTTGACGCCGACCCACGCCACGCCCGCGGTCTTCGCTTTCTCGATCGCCTTCTCGGAGGCATAGCGCATCACCAGATGCCCCATGCCGTTGTCGCCGTCGATCAACGCCATGCCGGCGGCTTCGCGCGCGACCTTGATATTGGGCTTGACGTTGACGGCGCCGCCCTTGATGCGGCGGATGTACTGCGGCAGCCGGAAAATGCCGTGGCCTTCCGAGCCCTGCACGTCGGCGCGGGTCATGAGTTCGGCTATGATTTTCGCGTCTGCGGGTGGCACATCGACCGCTTCCATAGCGCGGGCGATGAAGGCTTCCAGTTGCCCGGCGGAAACTCGGGTCGCCATATTTACCCCCTCACCCCGCCCTCTCCCCCGCCGGGGGGGGGGGGGGGGGGTTTTTGGGTTGGGCGGGGGCGG
>CAYIRZ010000076.1:0-5831 GCA_964365845.1 uncultured Streptomycetaceae bacterium | reverse complement strand
CCCTCTCCCCCAAAAGGGGGAGAGGGGATTTATTGGGATGGCGCGCGCGATGAATTGTTCAAGATCGGAAGCCGCGTAGCGGCGTGGGGGAGCAGCAATATCAGCCATGTCTTTTTTCACATTTCACATTTCACGTTTCACGATTCACCAGTCACCAGTCACCGACCTTTGGGCGGAATGATGGGCAGCAGCAAGTACGACGCCATCCTGCCGCCCGTATGCACGGTGTTCTCGCCGCCGGTGTTGTAAGCAGCGGGATAGTGCGAGTACGGCGCGGAGCCGACGCCGTCGCGCGGCTGGATGTCGAGGCGGATGCGGTGGCCTTTCCTGAACACCATGCCCGTAGGCCAGATCTCGACCTCGCATTCGACGGGCTCGCCGGGCGTCAGCCACCACCGCTCGTCGTGCGCGTGATAGGGGCGGTACGGCAGAGAGCGTTTCGGATCCAGCTTGCGGTGGGATGCGCGGAGCCACCCTTTCGCGACCGGAACCGGCTGTCCCTGCTGCCCCACTTCCCACACGTCCTTGCCGTCGGGCCCGATGTTGCGGATCGTGGCGAAGATGTCCATGTCCTTCTGCGTGCTGGAGACCCACAGCACGAGCTTGACCGGTCCGGTCACTTCCGTGTCCTGCTTCATCGGCTCGGTCTCGAAGGTGATGCCGGTGCGGTGCATGCTGCCCGCCTGCAGCATCGTCGAGGAGGCCGAAGCCACGCCGGCATGCGAGGTGCCGGTGGCGGAGTAAGTGAGCTTTCCTTCCTTCTTCGGCGCCAGGTTCTGCAGCCCGCCTTCGACGCCCATGGCATCGGCGGATGGGGCCTTGCGGTCGGCGCGCAGATAGAACTTCGTCCACTGCGTGCGCTTTAGCGGCCACTCGTTCTCGAAACGGAACTGGTAGTCCTTCATGGTGCCGCCGCCGGTGCGGATCATGAGCTTCACCGGCGGCTCGTCCATGATCCCGGTGTCGATGCCCTTCAGCCAGTAATCGAACCACCGCAGCTGGTCCATGCGCCCTTCCTCGGTATAGAAGGCGTGGTAATGCGTGCCGGTGTGAATGCGCAGTTTCTTGTGCTTAGCCGCGGCGTTCACGAAACCTTCGACGTTGCCGCGCAGGTGAAGATTGTGCCCGCTCCAGTTGCCGGCGCTGAAGACCGGCACCTTGATCTTGTCCCAGTGCGCGCCGCGGTTGTCCCAGTAGCCCATATCGAGACTGTGCCGCATGTAGTTCCACAGCCGCTCGTTGTGGAAAGCGTCCGGGTTGTATTCCTGCGGGTCGCCGAGCAGATGGTGCGCCATCTGCGTTGCGTACCACGTCGCGAGGTAATAGAGCTGGAAAATGCCGCCATGAAACACGGCGTCGCGGTACGCGTCGCCGTACCCCTCCCACGGGATGATGGCCTTGAGCGAAGGCGGCTGCAGCCCGGCCACCCGCCATTGCGTCGTGGCATGATACGAAATCCCCGAGGTTCCGATGTTGCCGCTGCACCACTTCCGCTTCGCGGCCCACTCGATGGCATCATAGAAATCGAGCGTCTCCTGCCAACCGCCGGGATCGGACAGGCCGGGCGATTTGCCCGAGCCGCGGGTGTCGATGCGCATGCAGGCGTAACCGCGCGGCACCCACCACAGCGGGTTCACCGTTTCCCAGCTCATGTAGGGGTTGGCTTTTTCCTCCAGGTCGGCCGGCGGCACCCACACCTTGTCCTTCTGGTAGGAACTGATGTTGAGGATCGCGGGGAACCTGCCCTTCTTTTTCGGCCGGTAGACATCGGCATACAGGACCGCACCGTCCCGCATCGGGACCGCAACATCCTTCTCGATGACCATCGCGTGGCCGGACTTGAGGTTTACTTCGGTCTTCGTGCTCGCAATCATGAATGCTCCAGCTTGTTATAATTTCCCTTAGCGGCGCCGCTCAATCGAGCTTGACCTGGTTGTCCCTGATGATTTTCTCCCAGCGCTTCATCTCGGACAGCACATAGGCGTCGAACTCGGCCGGCGATTCGCTGAGGCTGATCGGGGTCTGGCGCTTCGCCAGCACGCCTTCCGCCTCCAGCTCCTTCATCGCCGCGACGATGGCCTCATGCAGCTTGTTCAGAATCGGCCGCGGCAGGCGCGCCGGCGCGAAAATGCCGTTCCAGTTCAAGCTGCCTATGCCCGGGAAACCGGACTCGGCCATAGTCGGAACATCCGGCAGATCGGCAAGACGCTTGTCGGACGTGACCGCGTACGCCTTGACCTGCCCCGCGCGCACCGCGCCGATGTTGGACGCGACGTTGGACTCGGTGATGTGGATGTCGCCGCGCAACATGGCGGACAGCGTTTCGCCCGCGCCTTTCGACGGCAGGTGCACCATCTTGACGCCCGCGGCGGCGGTCAGCGCCAGCATGTCGAGGTGGGAGTACGAACCGAGCGGCGCCTGGTAGTTGAGCTGGCCGGGACGCTCCCTGGCGTACGCCAGCGCCTCTTTCAGCGTATTGGCCGGCAGCTTCGGGCTGCCGAGTATGAAGTTCGGAATCGCGACGAGCTTGGTCACGCCGGCGAGATCCTTGACCGCGTTCACTTTCATTTTCTTCGCGAACAGCAGGGGATTGATCGAGTTGGTGGAAATGTTCCCGACCAGCAGCGTGTAGCCGTCGGGTTGCGCCTGCGCCACGATTTCCACGGCGATGTTGCCGGCCGCGCCCGAGCGGTTGTCGACGACGACCTGCTGGCCCAGGCGCCTGGTCAGCTTGGGCTCGAGCGTGCGCGCGATGATATCGGTCGCGCCGCCCGGGGCGAACGGGATCAAGAGCCGCACCGGCCTTTCCGGATAGTTCGGGGACTGTGCAGCACCGGCGGCGCCCCCCGACGCGAACAACGTAACCGCCAGCAAACCGATCAAGCGAAGCATGGTTGCCCTCCTCATGTTGTGTTAGAGCCCGTCTCAAAAACAAAAACATTAGCCGCCGATAAACGCCGATGACCACCTGAACCGAAAATCCACGGAGGGCGCCTTGAACATAACGTATTTTCTTTTATTACATATACTTATTGCCTGTAGTCACGGGGCCAAGTGGGTTTTATCGGCGTTTATCGGCGTCCATCGGCGGTTTCATTAGGTTTTAAATGTTTCGAGACAACTTCTAGTCCATAAACAGAGATGTATCACTCATCATGAATACCCCCGCGCCGCGAAGACTCAGTCGTGATGCTCCTCGAGTTCGACCAGTGCCCCCAGAAAATCCCGGGGATGCACAAAAGTGATGCGTTCGCCATGCACGTTCTTCTGTGGCCTGCCGTCACCCAGCAAGCGCACGTCTTTCTGCGCAAGCTGCCTCGCCATCTCATCCACGCTGTCGACGGCGAGACAGAAATGATGAATGCCGCCGCCGGGATTGCGCTCAAGAAACTTCGACACCGGCGAGTCGGGGCGCGCTGGCTCCATGAGCTCGATGCGCGCGTTGCCGAGCTCGACGTAAGCGAGCCGCACGCCCTGTTGTTCATTGACCTTCACCTCGCCCAGTGTCAGGCCATAAACCTCATCGAGCCGCTTTGCCGCGGCTTCCAGGCTGGGCACCACGATAGAAACATGACTTAAACCGGTGATCATGGTGTCTCCTGTAAGCGGTAAGCGGTAAGCGGTAAGCGGTAAGCGGTAAATTCGATGCGCTCTCGCGTCCCGCAGTTCCCGCTCACTGCTTACGGCTCACGGCTTACGTTATATTACTTTCTCTGTCCGCAGTTCGGCGATGCGCTGATCGGAAAGTCCGAGTTCCTGACGCAGCACTTCTTCGGTATGCTGGCCGAGCAGCGGCGGCGCGCGCCGCACCGAGGTCGGCGTGCCGCTGAACTTGAACGGCGTGCCGATGAGCCGCAACGTGCCGACCGCCGGATGCTCTACCGTTTCGATCATGGCGCGCGCCGCGGTATGCGGATCATCGAACGCCTGTTTCACGGAGTTGATGCGCCCGCAGGGCACGCCCGCCGCCTTGAGCTTGTCGACCCAGGCGGCCGCCGTATCCGTCTTGAGCGTCTCGGCGACCAGGCCGTCGAGCAGCCCGCGGTGGGCCACGCGGTCCTTGTTCCTGACAAAGCGCGCGTCCCGCGCCCATTCGGGATGCCCGACGGCTCCCGCAAACTTGGCGAACTGCGCGTCGTTGCCGACCGCCACCGCCATCATGCCGTCGCGTGCCGGATAGGTCGTGTACGGCACGATGCTCGGATGGCCGTTGCCGTAGCGCCCGCCCTCGCGCCCGGCGGCAAGATAATTGGCCGCCACGTTGGCCAGCATGAAGAGGCTCGTGTCGTAGAGCGAAAGATCGAGATGCTGGCCGCGGCCGGTGCGATGGCGCGCCTGAAGCGCCCCGAGTATCGCATTAGAGGCGAGCATGCCGGTGCATACGTCCACAAGCGCTACGCCGTGCTTGGTCGGCGGGCCGTCCTGCGGGCCGGTGATGCTCATCAGCCCCGATTCTGCCTGCAGGATGAAGTCGTAGCCCGGCAGCCCGCCTTTCGGGCCGTTTGCGCCGTAGCCGGTGATCGAACAGCGGATCACCCGCGGCGCGTTCACCTCAAGCCACTCGTTGGTAAAGCCCCACTTCTCCAGCGTGCCGACCTTGAAATTCTCGACCAGCACGTCGCTCTTCCTGATCAGCGCACCAAGGATCTCCTGCCCCGCCTGCGCTGCCATGTTGAGCGTGATCGAGCGCTTGTTGCGGTTGAGCCCGAGAAAATACGCCGCTTCGCCCTCGACGAACGGCGGACCCCAGGCACGGGTGTCATCACCCGTGCCCGGCGGCTCAACCTTGATCACGTCGGCGCCCATGTCGCCCAGCATCATGGTGCAGAGCGGGCCGGCGAGGATGCGCGTCAAGTCAAGGATGCGCAGCCCTTCGAGCGCCCCCCCGGATTTTTCAGAAACCATCGCAACCCCTTACCACCAAAAAACCCCAAAATATTGAACCGCCAAGACGCCAAGGCGCCAAGAAATTCAAGAGCAGAAGATTCATGGTCGAATGTGCAGTAGGTACGTCTACCTGAGCAGATATACCACTCTGTACGCAATAGCAATCGGAATAGCAAAGAAATTAAACCGATTGAGCGCCCAATCGTTGGTATCCATTTGCATCCTAGCGGTTAAAATTTTATCTGTGACTTCCTTGGCGTCTTGGCGCCTTGGCGGTTCAATTATTGTTTTTGTCCCTCTTGGCGTGCTTTGCGTACCCGTCAAGCGGGTATTGAAAAGAAGCCTTGGCGGTTCAGTTTATTTCTTTGTTTTTTTCCGCATCGACGGCGGGGCATTCAGATCGCGCTCGAAGCCATCGACATATTTCTCGAGTTCCCTCTTGTCACGCATGCGGAACTTCTGGAAGTTGGGCTTGCGTCCCGCCAGAAACGCCTCCATGCCCTCCTTGGCTTCGTCCGAGCCCCAGACATGCGCCAGCAGTTCCATGCCGTGCTGCCATGAGGCATACAGATTGTCCGACTCGAAATTAAGCGATTTCTTGGTCATGCGCAGGGTGAGCGCGCTGTGGCCTTTCATGGTTTCGCACCACTTGAGCGTTTCCTTGAGCAGATCCTTCTGCGGCACGCATTTGTTGATGAGCCCGACCTCGACCGCCTCCCTGGCCGCGAAGCGGCGCGCGCAGAAAATCATCTCCCGCGCCAGCCGTTCGCCGATGAGGCGCGGCAGGTACTGAGTGGCGCCGACCGTGGGACAGGCGCCGACCTTGGCGCCGGTCTGGCCCAGCACCGCATTTTCGGAAGCGATCACCAGATCGCACCACAGCGCGAGTTCGTGCCCGCCGCCCATGCACCAGCCGTTGACCATCGCGATCACCGGGATCGGCA
>CAYIRZ010000075.1:0-10513 GCA_964365845.1 uncultured Streptomycetaceae bacterium | reverse complement strand
TCGCGGCAGGATTTTGTCGAACATAAGTCCGACAAAATCCTAAAATGAAAAGCACCAAAACAGGGAAGCTGCGGTTTTCCAAGTTCGGACGCCTGGAATGGGGAGCTGATTTCAGCGGTGGTGCGGTCAGTAGCGACGCGGGTTTGTTGTTACTGCGTGAGGTCGATCTGCTCAAAAAACACCCAAGCCCGCATGCCTCAGGCGTTTCCGCACCCTCCGTGATCGCCTCGCCCACAAAACCATGTCAGCTGTGAAACATGCGGGCTAGCGCAGCGTATCCTGGATGTGCTTTCGCCGTTGTGCTTCGGATACGAACTCTTCCATTTCGGGATCCAGCGCATCGCGGGACGAGACGATCCCGACCGGCTTGCCGTTCTCGATCACGGGTACGTGGCGGAAGCCGTTCTCGTGCATGATAAGCAGCGCGTGCCCGTATGACTTGTCGGGATCGACGGTCAGCGGCGCAGTCGTCATCACCTCGGCCAGCCGGGTGGTCCGCACATCGCGCCCTCGCGCGATGACGCGAAATACGGCGTCGCGCTCGGTAAAAATCCCGACCAGGCGTTCGTGTTCGACGACCATGATCGCGCCGACGTTCCTGCTTGCCATCAGCTCGGCGGCTTTGCTGACGGTGGTCTCCGGCGGAGCAGTGAGACTTTTTTTCTGCTCCATGACGCTTCTGATCCGTTGACTGAACATGACAGTCTCCCAGTGTTGCGTTGAAATGTGCGCGCGGCCCGGTCCGCCTCCTGGCCGTCTTTGGGACAAGTCGAACCCGCCCCGCAGTCTCTCGCCTGTTTTCTTGTGGCCGACGATTCCGAATGATAGCGGCTGCATATTGCGTGACTTTGATTACGATCAACTTTCCTGCAGGTAGTGCAACCCCCGTTTCGCACGGAGAACACGGAGTCCACGGAGTAATTCCTGAATATTTGTTCTTCTCAGTGTTCTTCGTGTACTCCGTGCGAAATAGCACCTGGGGTATTACCCATAACCTATTCCCGAATAGAATGAAGGGAGAATGCAGGTCGAGGAGACGGCATTGTGTCCAACAAGAAGAAACCAGGGCAGAGATCGATATCACATGGTGCTAGACCAAGCCGACGAAAACCGCCAGAGAGCGGCTGACCTTCAGCAGTGTCGTATCGTCGAAGCGGCCGATCACGCGACCCACGCGGTCACGCGCGACCTTCCTCGCTAATTCTATCTATGCTCTCCTGCTCACTTATCCGAGTTTTTCTGTGCGCTCCGGTTCCGGTCGCGGCGCGACACTGCCGCGCAGCGTTACCAACACCTTGTTTTTATTTATATAAATCAGCGCGTTGACAAAGTCTGTCGTTCCGTCCCTGACCCGTCACGCGGTTCCCGGTATTGCCTGACTTGACGCACGGAAAAAACCTCCTTTCGCGACGGCGGGGGCAGGGAAAGAAGGGATTGCTTTGCTTTGGTGCTTAAGCTAGATTTCTCGGAAACTGAGCGCTGATCCCGCTCACGACCCGACCGGGTTGCGGTCATCTCCCTGGGAGGATGAGGCAAGCATGAACAAAAACCCCGCTGTGCGCGGTCCGGGACATGTTCTATCTGCTTGCGGCGCGTCGGCTCGACGTGCCGGGATCGATCTTCCTATCCTTTGAAATTCCCTGAACCTGAGGAGAATTCATGAAACACACTTTCATTTCTTGCAGGTTTAAAGTCGTTTTAGCTGTTCTGTTTTTCATCACGCCGACGCAGAACGCCGGGGCGCAGATACCATTCTCTCAGCAGGCAGAACTGCAAGCCACCAATGCTGTCGGGACGGCATCTCAAGGGGCTTCTGTCGCCCTTTCCGCCGGAGACACTCACACTATCGCCATCGTTGGTGGGCCTACGGACAGCAGCAATAGAGGTGCGGTATGGGTGTACACTTTCTCTAATGGAGGTTGGACACAGGGCGACAAGCTGGCCGCATCGGATGCTATCGGAAATGCAAATCTGGGCATGTCTGTTGCCCTTTCCGCCGGAGGCGACGATAGCACTATCGCCATCGTTGGTGGGCCTGGCGACAACGGTGGAATAGGTGCCGTGTGGGTGTACGGGCGACTTAATGCCCAAAGAGACGGGCAAAAACTAATCGGCCCGGGGGCGAGCGGGAATGCAGGTCAAGGGGGTTCTGTTGCCATTTCCGCCGACGGCCATACCGCCATCGTTGGGGGAGCTAATGACAACGTTGGAAAAGGTGCGGCGTGGGTGTACACCCACGCTAACGACAGCAGCGGATGGCAACCGCAGGGCCACAAGCTGACTGTATCGGATGCTACGGCAAGTGCATATGTGGGCGCATCTGTCGCCCTTTCCGCCGACGGCAATACCGCTATCGTCGGTGGGTATGGTTACAACGGTGGAATAGGTGCGGCGTGGGTGTACACACGATCTTCCGGAATCTGGACACAGCAGGCCAAACTGGTCGGCACGGGTGCTGTCGGGAATGCAGGTCAGGGCATATCTGTCGCCCTTTCCGCCGACGGTGATACCGCTATCGTCGGCGGGTTTCGTGACAACGGTAATGCAGGTGCGGCGTGGGTGTACACACGATCTTATGGAATCTGGACACAGCAGGCCAAACTGATCGGCACGGGTGCTGTCGGGAATGCAAGTCAGGGCGTATCTGTCGCCCTTTCCGCCGACGGCGATACCGCCATCGTTGGGGGACTTAAAGACAACATACGAGTAGGTGCGGCGTGGGTGTACACACGATCTTCCGGAATCTGGACGCAGCAGAACAAACTGATCGGCACGGGTGCTGTCAATGCAGGTCAAGGGAAATCTGTCGCCCTTTCCGCCAACGGCAGAACTGCCATAATCGGCGGTTGGTGGAACCAGGGCAATATAGGAGCCAGTTGGGTCTTTTCAGCGCCGCCACCGCCGCCACCGCCGCCAAAACCAATACCTAATACTGTGGGAGTCTTTTGGCAAAACAACAGCCCGACACCTTGGACTGGGACGGACTGGAGCTTCGGTTACTTCAAAGCACAGTGTCCTGAGAATCAGGAGGCGATTGGGCTGTCGAAGGCGACGGGCGGGACTCCCGCTCAAGCATTGCTCTGCGGAACTGGCGCGAACAGTACGGGGATGACCGAAACTCGCGTGTGCCGCAATGTCCCGTTCTCTTCCGCCAACAATCGAAGTGGAAGTACGGCGGGTGGGGATTGGGCCCCCGGTTACTACAAGGGCCAGTGCGCCGTGAACGAGTACGTTGCCGGTGTCAGCCAGTCAACCGGAGGAGCGTTTCAATCCATCTGGTGCTGCGCGTCTCAGGTCGCCCGTTCGCAATCGAATGCAAGTACGGTGGGTGTGGTCGGTGGGTTTAATGGCTACGAGCCGGGCAGCGGCAATGACGATTGGGATTTTGGGTATTTCAAGGCCCAGTGCGGTGCGGGTCGTTATATCGCGGGTGTGAGCCGCAGCATGAGCAGCGGGGAAGCTTACAATATTCTCTGCGCCGGTCGAGCCCTTCCGTAGGAGTAATATGGGAACGGAGCCCCGTTTGTTTCTTGGCTTGCCGTGAAAAGAAATCGGGCTCTGAGGTGTCCCCAGTTCCTTGGAAGGCTTTGTCGTTTTCATCGCGCGCCGATTCTTCAATAGTCGTACTTGCCCAGTCACATTCCGAATATCCGCGCGTGAAATGGGCTGGCGAGCAAGTACGGAAGAGCAGGGGGGCGCGTCTTGAATTATGACGTCGCAAACCCCGCTCCCGATTTGAAGGCGGGAACTCCATTACTCAGGAAACCCAACCCTGGATTTTCTTTGCACCGTCCAGGCTCTAGACCAAGCCGACGAAAACCGCCAGAGAGCGGCTGACCTTCAACAGTGTCGTATCGTCGAGACGGCCGATCACGCCACCCACGCGTTCACGCGCGACCGTCACGATCTTGTCGATCTGAATTTGGGAAACGCGCTGCAAACCGTTGGCCGGTGACGGATCGACGGTGATCCTGAAAATCGGCGCATCGCGTAGCGCGCTCGTCACCAGGCATACCGTGACGCTCGGCAATTCATCGAACAAATCGGATTGGATCACCAGCGCGGGCCGCGGCTTGCCGTAATCGCCCGGCGCGGCCACGGTGACGAGATCACCGCGCCGCATCGTCCGCCCAGACGCCTGCTTGCCCGATGAATTCCAGCGCTTCGGCTTCGGCGGCGTCACCGCGCATCATGCGAGCCTGGCGCCGGCATTCGGCGGCAAATTTCGGCGACCGCGTATCCGGCACCCACAATTGAATCAGTCGCAGGCCCGCGGCCCGCTGGCGGCCGCGGTATTCTTTCATGCGGTCATTGGCGCCCATAAGGCCTCCGTATCATGTTACGGTTACATGCTACAGCATGGGGTAACGGGCTTCAAGCACCTTGGGGAAACGTATCAACATTCTGATAATAAACAATTTATTCACTATTAAGTCGTAAGGCGCCGGGTTCCGGCGACACCGCGCCCCATGCTATGCTCCCCCGCTTGCCATGAAAGTCTCGCGCCGAACTGTCCTGAAAACCCTTGCCGCGGCATCGCTGTTGCCGCTGAGTACGCGATGGGCAACTGTCCCCCCGTCACGTAGCGGCTTATAGTTTTCGATACAGGCTAATAAAAATAATCATTAATTTCAATGAATTATCATAGATTCAAGGACTGGGCGCTGCTGCTGACGCTGGTGGTGCTGTGGGGCTCGAACTTCATGTTCGTCAAGCTGGGCGTCGCCACCGTGCCGCCCGCGACGCTCGTCGCGGCGCGGCTCGTGATCGGCGCGCTCATTCTCGTCGCCGTGGTGCGCGCCCTGGGCCACACTTTTCCCCCGCCCGGGCGGATCTGGCTCACGTACGCGGTACTCGCCGTCGTCGGCAATTCGCTGCCGTTCCTGCTCATCTCCTGGGGGCAGCAGACCATAGACAGCGCGCTCGCGGGCATCCTCATGGCGATCATGCCGCTCACGACGCTGGTGCTGGCCCATTTCTTTGTCGCCGGCGAGCGGATGACGCGCAACCGCGTCACGGGCTTCGCGCTGGGGTTCGTGGGGATCGTGGTGCTGATGGAGCCGGCGGCGCTGACCGGTCTGGGTGGCTCGGGGCGCGATGTCCTGGCCCAACTGGCGGTGCTGGCGGGAGCGGTGTGTTACGCGGCGCAGAGCGTGCTGGTGCGCGTGAAGCTCGCGGGCAACGTGATGGTGGCGTCCGCCGCCATCATCACCATCGCGGCGGCGATCAATCTGCCGATCGCCCTCGCGGTGGACCAGCCGTGGCGGCTCGCGCCGAGCCCGGCCTCGTTCTGGGCCGTGATCTGGATTGGGATCGGCCCTACCGCCATCGCGACGCTGGCCTATCTCAAGCTCATCGATTCCGCGGGCCCCACCTTCATGTCGCTGGTGAATTACTGCGTCCCGGTCGTGGCCGTGTTCCTGGGCGTCGCGTTGCTGGGCGAAGCGCCGGGCGCCAACGCCTATGCCGGCCTCGTGCTGATCCTCGGCGGCATCGCCCTGAGCCGCCTGCGGCGTCAGTAATTCCCGTCTGCGGCGCCACGCTTGAAAATCGCGGAAATTGCCCCATATAGGCAACGTAAGCTTTTATTTTGCATGTTGCGGCGGCCTGGGCTGTCAGCGCATGCGAATCTGGCGCGTTAGTCGATATGAGGCAGCGATTGCATATGAACATCGTCTACAACAGCGACAACTACTGGGTCGTCGAATATCCGGCGGGGCATGGCTTCGAGCTGGTGGACAAGCATATGTCGCGCGGCACCTTCTTCCACGGCGACGCGGCGGAAAAGTTCGCGCAGTCGATGAATAACGCGATCGCTGAAGACGCCTCGGTCGAGCATGTCGACGAGTTTCTCGGCAATTTCGACGTGCTGATGAATGTCCCGGTCGTCTATCACTGACGCGCGGGGCGTTTCAAAAGCCAAAGGCATTAGTCACTCAGTCATTCCAACCGCGGCAAGTCCGGCATGACGGGCAATCAGTGCCTGCATTTGCGCCATCAGCGCTTCGCCCTGCAGGCTTTCCGCGACCACCAGATCATTTTTACGCAGCGTGGCATGGCGCGCGACCTCCTCCCGGAAATCGTGAGCAAGGAGAGGCATCGTGCCGGTCGCCTGCGCGCTTCCCCGCCCCCGGGCTTCGCCCCGCCGAGTCCGGCGCGCAACCAGCCGGAAATATGGCTCTGTGCTGAACAGACTCTGATATTTCGCCGCGATCTGCGCTTCCAGCGACACGATGTCCGCGCATTTCAACTCGCGCCGGTTCAACACCAACCCGAACACACGCCGTACCGTGCGGATGGCGGAAGGATTTACGCTGACGGTGAGGGAATTGGCCAGCATGTAAACCGCGAGCCCGATGAATACGACGCCGAACACCGGAAACGGCGCCACAAACGCACCCAGCAGCGTGATCGCGAGCAAGTCATGCGCATTGCTTTCACTCGTGGACAATAAGCCGGACAGCGCGAACAACGGCAACGCCAGACACAGCGCGCCGAAAAGACCGAGCCCCAGCGCGCCTGCGGGCGCGCGCAGCGGCGGAAAATAAAGTTCGATGCCGTCGGGCCGCCGCGACAGCCGGACGATGTTGCGGGGCAGTGCGGTTGTTTCAGTCAAGACTGATCTTGGCGGCCTTGGCAACCTTGGACCACTTCTCGACCTCGGCCTTCACGAACGCGGCGAACTCGGCGGGCGTGTTGCCCGAGGCGATCCCGCCGCGCTTGAGCAGCAGCTCCTTGCCGGCCGGCGAGGTGAGTTCCCTGGCAAGCGTCGCGTGGATCTTGTCCACGATCTCCTTCGGCGTGCCGGCGGGCACCACCACGCCCTGCCACGATGAGCCATCGAAATCCTTGAGGCCGCTCTCGGCTACGGTCGGCAGGTCGGGCATCGGCGCAAAGCGTGCTTTGGTGGAGATGGCGATCGGCTTCAATTTGCCCGCGTTGACATGCGGCAGGACCCCGATCGCGGTGTTGAATGCGAGCTGCACCTGGCCGGAGAGCTGGTCCACTACCGCCGGCGCCTGGCCCTTGTACGGGATGTGCACCATGTCGGTCTTGCTCAGGAACTTGAACAGTTCCATCAGCATGTGGGGGCTCGAGCCGTTGCCGGTGGAGGCGTACGACAGATGTCCGGGCCTGGATTTCGCCAGCGCGACGAGCTCTTTCACGTTCTTCACCGGCAGCGACGGGTGCGTCGTGAGCATGCTGGGCAGGAGGGCCATCAGCGTTACGTGCGAGAAGTCCTTGAGCGGATCGAACGGCAGCTTGCGATAGATTCCCGGCGAGATGCCCTGCGCCGCCGTCATCATGCATACCGTGTAGCCGTCGGGCGCCGCTTTCGAGCACAGATCGGAGCCGATGTTACCGCCGGCGCCGGCGCGGTTGTCGGCAACGAACGACTGGCCGTAAGCCTTGGAGAGGATGTCCGCCGCCATCCGTCCCATGATGTCGGTCGGTCCGCCGGGCGGAAACGGGATGATGAAGCGCACGGGTTTGCTCGGCCAGGCTTGCGCGTTCGCGCCCGCCATCGCCAGTGCCGCCAGCAGCGCGACAAGAAAACACCTTGGGATGAATGTCATGTTTCGGCTCCTCACTCGGTTTTATTGGATTATGTCTGATGCGCTTTAAGCAGCGAGCTCGACCACGGTATACCGGCCGCGGGGCTGGCTGAAAAAACGCGTCAGGATCTTGTAGGTGTCGAGATCGAGGAAGACGAGATGCTGGTCGAGCACGCGCGGTCCGCCGCTATCCGTGATACCCGAGCGCGCGAGAGATATTGTCCGCGGTCTGCCGCAGCTGCGCCGCCCACGCCTTGTCGAGCCGGTCGGAAGGCGCGGACACCGACAGCCCCGCGACCAGCTGGCTTTCATCGTTGTAGATGCCGGCGCCGATGCACGAGACGCCTTTTTCAGCTTCTTCGTTGTCATAGGCGTAACCCTGCCGCCGGATGCTGTCGAGTTCGCGGGTGAGGCTTTCCGGGTTGGTCAGCGTGTTATCGGTATATCTGGGAAGGCCGGTGCGCTTGATGTAATCCAGTGTTTTTTCCGGTTCCCCCGCTGCCAGGAAGAGCTTGCCGACCGCGGTGATGTGCAGCGGCGCGCGTGCGCCGATGATCTGCACCACGCGCATCATCGAGCTGCCGGCGGAGGTGCGCTCGACGTACACCACTTCGTCGTTGTGACGGACGGAAAGGTTCACCGTCTCGCCCAGTTCCTGGTGCAGCCTCTGCATGTGGGGCAGCGCTTCCTGGCGCACGCTGATGCGCGACTTGACCAGGCTGCCCAGCTCAAGCAGCCTTATGCCCAGCCGGTAGGTGCCGGGCTCGATGCGGTCCACCAGCCGGTTCTCCACCATCACGCCCAGGATGCGGTGGGCGGTCGAGGGATGGAGCTTGGTCTGGAGCGCAAGCTGCTTCAGATTGACTGGCGCAGTGTGCCGGGACAGCGTATCGAGCAGGTTCATCATGCGTTCGATGACCTGGATCGAGGATTTTGTTTCTTTTTCTTTCACGGGAATATGTTGTAGGCTGGGAGTCTAATTTTATATGATGAAATTTGACCGGACAACAAATGGTTGGGCGATCGACGGCTGAGCCGGTTTCGGCATTAAGTTATAACACATTGTTTTTAAATAATTTCATTAAAAAATGAGCCAGGGTGAATTAGCGGACAAAGCGGCTGACCGGGGTCGGGAAGCGTTATCGCAGCCCGAAGGCGGCAAAAATTACATCACGCCCCGCGGTTACTCCCGCCTTAAAAGCGAGTTTACTCAATTGCTGGATGTCGAGCGCCCGGAACTGGTCAAGGTCGTGCACTGGGCAGCGTCCAACGGCGACCGTTCCGAAAACGGCGACTATATTTACGGCAAAAAACGCCTGCGCGAAATCGATCGCCGGCTCCGTTTCCTGAACCAGCGGCTCGACAGCGCGGTGGTGGTCGATCCCGCGGCGCGCGGCGCGACCGATCAGATTTTCTTCGGTGCGACTGTAAGCTATGTGGACGGTGCAGGTGAAGCACACACGATCGCCATCGTCGGCATGGATGAGGTCGACCCGGGGCACGGGCACGTGAGCTGGATTTCGCCCATCGCCAGGGCCTTGCTCAGAAAGCGCGAGGGGGACACGACCACGGTGCTTACGCCGCTGGGAGAGCAGGTGATCGAGATCGTCGAAGTGCGTTACGAGGCGCTGGCATGAGCCTGCCCTTTGTCACCGCGGCAATGTCGGCCTGGCGCGCCGCGCACGGTGCTGCAATCGATGAGGCGGCGCATGGCGAGGCATCCGATGCCGTGGTCAAGCTGAGCATCAAGGCAGCTGCCGGCGCGCGCACCGCACCGACCCTGGGCGCGGAGCGCGAAGGCACCGGTGTGGTGATCAGCGAGGACGGACTGATTCTCACCATCGGTTATCTGATCCTCGAAGCCGCTTCGATTCTGGTGGTGACGGGCGATGGGCGGATTTTTCCGGCGAGCGTGGCCGGCTTCGATCACGCCACGGGTTTCGGCCTGTTGCGCGCGCAAGCGGGTGTGGCGCGCCGTCCGCTTGCGCTGGGCGATTCGTCCACGGTGCGGGAGCTGCACATGGTGTCGATCGTAAGCCATCCTGCCGCGGGCGGATGTTCGCGCGCCAGTATTGTGTCGCGGCGGCACTTCACCGGCTGGTGGGAGTACCTGCTCGACGATGCCATTTTTGCCGCGCCGCCGCGCTACGAGCACAGCGGCGCGGCGCTCATCGATGCCGGGGGCAAACTGGTCGGCATCGGTTCCCTGTGGGTGAGCGATGCGCTCGGCATCGGTGCTGCATTTCCCGGCAACATGTTCGTTCCCATCGATCTGCTGAAATCCGTGCTTGGCGATCTCGTCGCAAGCGGGCGCCGCAGGGGGCCTGCCCGTCCCTGGCTCGGTGTCTATTCCGAGGCAGTGGAAGGGCATGTCGTGGTCACCCGCGTGCTGCCCGATGCGCCGGCGGAGCAGGCCGGCATGCGTCGCGGCGACGTGATTCTGGGGGTGGGCGGCCAGTCCATCGGCGGCCAGAGCGACTTCTATCGGAAACTTTGGGAGAGCGAAGCCGGGGCGGAGGTGACCCTGCATGTGCTGCGGAACAAATCCGTGAAACACATCATCGTTCATTCCGCCGACCGCCTCGATTACCTGCGGCCGTGGACAGTGTGCTGAATGCGGCGGATGCCGGATGCGGCTCAGGCCAGCGGCAGCGCCGTCTTGTACTTGACCTGCTTCAGCGAGAAGCTCGATTTGATGCTGGCAATGCCGGGAATTTTCGACAGATAGTTGACGATGAAGCGCTCCAGCGACTGCACGTCGGGCACCACCACGCGCAGCAGGTAGTCCGCGTCTCCCGTCATCAGGTAGCACTCCATCACTTCCGGGCGCGACTGGATCGCTTTCTCGAACACTTCGAGCGCGCGCTCGACCTGTTTTTCCAGGCTGACCTGGATGAAGACGCTCACCGTGAGCCCGAGCGCAAGCGGATTGAGCAGCGTCACGTAGCGGCTGATCA